>JBEDKY010000455.1:0-13380 GCA_041171905.1 Pseudomonadota bacterium | reverse complement strand
TCCCAACCTTCCATATGCGTGGAACTCGAACTGTGGTTCTTTTGTTTCTGCTGAAAGTGCTTGTGGTGCAAAGAGAAGTGAGAACAACGAGACACATGAAGTAAGAGAGCGTGATTGTGTTTTCATGGGATGATGGGTTGCCTCCGAGTGAGTGATTGGAAAAATTCTACAGTGTGATTGTTTGGTTGCTCAAAATTGTCATGTTAACATTCAAATGCAACCCACCAACAAGGAGAATGGTACATGTTGCATAAACGTTTTGTTTTCGTCTCGCTTCTGGCTCCGAGCTTGTCATTCGCTTCAACGGCTACTGATACGCTTGTAAACACGACGCGCGACGTTTTCGACAATCTGGACGAGAACCCCGCTTTTGTAAATACAGACGGCGGCAAGAGCTACTTGCGAATTGGTAAGGCGAGCGGATTGCAGGCCATCACCACCGCAGGCGGATTTGGTCTTGGAGTGCAGGTTGGAACTTTTAAATTGAAACCTGTTGAGCCAATTTTGGCCGATCCCATAAAAGAAAGCGTAAAAGAGCTGACCGATGCTGCAGCCGTTCTGACCCGTAACGGACTTCCGTTGGTGCTCTCTCTCGGCGGTGTTGCCGGCGACATGAAATGGGGTGCTGGCCTTCAATACCAGAATGCAAGATTTGATGGTCAGTATGATTTGAACATTTCTGTCTTTGACCCAAGTCTGCTGGCAATTGGTTTGAACTTCGGTGTCATCATGGGCGATACGGAAGCTTCATTGGGCTATGGCCGCGGCACATGGAAATTGGCGACCTCTGGCATCACTAAAACAGCGGCCGGCGACAACCCAACTAGCTTGAGCCCCGGAATGTCTCAGCAAAGCACGGATTCCATGGGACTGCTCGTGCGTCACAAAATGGGCGAGTACAAATGGTTCTTGGGTGCAGGCCAGTCGAAGACCAAGGCTAAGTTCTGGGAACCTGAAAAGAACGCAACAACGGACCGCAACGAGCTCAAAAAGGTTTTGGCTGTTGAAGTTGGCGCAGAGCGCGAAGACAAGCTCACCGACGGCATTATGCTGTTCAGTCAGGCTGACGTGGAGTGGGCTCAGACGACTTCAAATGTGAGCAAGAACAAGCGACAAATCACTGATTTGTCGATCAGCAGCGCGCATGGTGTTGAAGTGGCTGCAGCTTCATGGGCAACTTTGCGCGCCGGAGTGCATGCATCGCTGTATGGCAACAACAAAGCAACCACAACGAGCTACACTGAAGCTAATCAGGCGGGCACCGCGATTACCCGTACTTCAACGTCAACGTATGTCATGCGCGGCAAGACACACCCGACTCTGGATGCAGGTCCGACGATGGGTGTGGGCTTCAAGTTCGGCAACTACTCGATTGATGCTTCGCTGACCAGCGATGACACCGGTTCGATGGGCTTCTCCGATAAATTGCTCGGCTTGGTTGAAGTCACCGGACAATTCTAATAGGCTCATCCCAGTTCCGCCGCATAGGATGTGCGGCGCGGCAGCACTCCCAAAAGGAGTGCTGTTTTTTTTGTCTTGTTGACTCAGCGAAGATTGAAACTTGTTTTGTAGTGTTGATTGAAAAGCCGCAGAGCACTTGTGAAAGTTGCACTCTGGTGTGTGCCTGCAGAGTTATCATGCAGTGCGCGATCGCCGGTGGTCGGCCAGGTTCCGCCCCAGCTGACGCAGCCCAGCAATTCTTCGCTTTTGCGACAAACGGCACAGGCTTCCAGTGTCGCAGACGAAATGACTTCCCATCCAAACGGAAAATCTATCAGCACCGCATCACTGTAGCTGCCGTTCATGAATTTTCCGTCGCGTGAACCCTCTTCGTCATTGGGCCACGAGTCTCGGAAATAGGGAGAACACGTTTGAGCAGAGGCCTTGCAGCGGAGATCATCGTGATCCACGAACCATCCGGCGTTGACTCCCGCGGAAGTGATTTTTTTAGTCTTGAGAATGTTGCGAGTGTTTTGTCCTGCCGGCCATTGATAGTCTTTGCCGGAGTTGTCGAGAATTTTGGCGATTTGAATAAAGGAAACATCGCCGCAAGATTCAGCCTGCAGTAATTCATTCGGCTGAAAACTGACCCGTCCATAAAGTACATCAACGTCGGAGGCAGTCTGTTGAACTGTCATCCACGCAGATTCAACTGCAATGACACCCTTTGCGAAGGCGTGGGAAAACTTTTGGTTTGCGGAAGTCAGGCTGGTTTCCGGACGGATTTGCCGAGTAGCTTCGCCAGCGGAAATTTCCATTGCAAACGACATCGACAGCATGAGGAATAAGTTTGTCCGGAAGGAGTTCATTCTGGCCTCATGAAAGTTTACCGATTCGTCAAAAGAATATTTGCAAGCCATTTACCATGCGGAGAAAGTGGCGGCAATTCGCAGGGGCCCGTCTGGAGTCCTGAATTTAAACTTGGGGAGTGATTCAAATGACATCCGGAAGAAGAGATTTTTTATTCAAAGGTGCTCTGGCTGCTTTGGCCGGTGCATTGGCTTCGAATGACGCTCTGGCGTCTCCTCAGGACGGGGGTAAAAATCAAAAGGTTATCAGGAGGCAGCGGAAGTCAGGAACTGATGAGCCTGCCCAGCAAAACAGAAGTTCGATGGGCGCGGGCGATCCACGGCGGCCGAGAGCTTTTAAACCCTTGCCTTACGATGGCCAAGATGAACTTACAGTCGCCGATGGATTCACATGGTACTCGTTGGTCAGGACTGGCGACATCATCAATTCAAAAGGTGAGCGTGCCGGCGACTGTTGTGATTATCTGCATTTTAAACGGGGCGCTTCATCTGATCAGGCTTTTTTGTGGATTAATCATGAATATGTGCTGGATAATGTTCTTTATGCAGGTGTTTTAAACCCAGATGAAAAGAGCAAAGAGCAGGTCGATGCGGAAATGAAGTTGGTGGGCGGTAGCTATGTTGAACTGAAAAAAGTTCAACAGCCTGATGGGGCGGCACGCTGGGTGTTGAAGAGCGACTCGAATCTTGCATTCCGTCTCGACGCAAATACTCCTATTCCGATGGTCGGCCCTGCCGGTGGCCGCACGGCAATCGGCACACTTGCCAATTGTTCTGGAGGTTACACGCCGTGGGGAACGATTCTCACCGCTGAGGAGAATTTCGACGTCTATTTCAAAAAGAATGAAGGAACCTTCAGGGGATACTACGGATGGGGAAAATACTATCCCCGCAATGAAGAAGATTATGGCTGGGTGGTGGAAGTTGATCCGGTCACGCAAAAGGCGCGCAAGTTGACTGCCTTAGGACGGTTTGCACACGAGGGCGCTACGGTTGCTCAGGCGAAAGACGGAAGAATTGTGGTCTATCTGGGTGATGATGCCAAAGGGCAGTGCATCTACAAATTCATTTCCAAGGGCAGGGTGAGTGGCAACCCCACGATTGACGCTGACCTGCTCGTGCAGGGTGACCTCTACGTTGCCAACCTCAGCAAGGGTGAGTGGATTCACTTGAGTCCTGAAAATTCGGCATTGGCGAAGTCAAACAAGTTCAGCACTCTCGCCGAAGTAATGACTCACACCCGCGAAGCTGCGAAAATTGTCGGTGGAACGCGTCTCAACCGGCCAGAAGACATCAAAATCGACCCTTCGAACGGGGACGTGTATTTTGCCCTTACGAACAATTCCGACAGTGGTGATATGTACGGTTCTGTCAACCTGATTCGCGAGCACAGGGGCGATTTTGCTTCGCTGACTTTTGAATTTGAAACATTTGTTGTTGGCGGTTTGCGCAGCGGACTATCCTGTCCTGACAATCTGACCTTCGGACCAGCGGGAACGTTCTGGGCAACGACAGACATGAGCGCCAGTGCAATGGGTCGAGGTGCACTCTCAGCATTCAAGCGCAATTCAATGCACAGGCTGGAGACCGACCAATCCGGAAGCGTATTTGTGCGCCACTTTGTGCAAGCACCTCGCGACGCCGAGCTGACTGGCCCGTGCTTTTTACCCGATGGGTCTGGATTGCTCCTGAGTGTCCAACATCCTGGTGAAGGTTCCTTCGAGAAAGATGGCATTGGATTCACAAGTCATTGGCCCGACGGAGGAAAGTCGGCACCCGTCAGCACTGTGGTCTGCATCGTTCCAACTGACGGTAAAAAAGATAGGTTTATCCTCTGAGTTCTTTTGAATTCAGAAGATTCCGTTCGCTGAACCATTGTTCCAGCCGAGCGCGGATCTGCTCTCTGACCAAACGGAAGGAAGCGAGCTTGTCTTGCGCAGATCCAGTTGCAGCAGCGGGATCCGAAAATGGCCAGTGCAGTTTTTCCGCCCTGCCCAAGAAGACCGGACACACTTCGTCTGCGCACAGGGTGATGACGGTGTCCACGTCCGTAAAATCTATTTGGGACACAGATTTCGACTGATGTGAAGAGAGACTGATGCCAATCTCGGCCATAGCCTCTATGGCGAATGGGTTCACGTGGGAGGGTTGTGATCCAGCGCTGAGAATAACGACATGAGGCTCGACCATGGCGCGAGCAAGGCCTTCCGCCATCTGACTCCTCGCCGAATTGGCGACACAAAGGAAAACGATTTTCATGTGTGAGAAACCTCCTGAGCGGGAGTCTGTTTTTTACCAAACATCAGCGCGACCTTGACCAGCAGCAGGAGCACGGGAACTTCGACGAGCGGGCCGATCACTGCCGCAAACGCTTGTCCGGAACCAAGACCAAAGGTTGCTACGGCAACTGCGATTGCAAGTTCAAAATTGTTTGAAGCGGCAGTCAGAGAAAGAGTCGTGCTGCGTGAATGGTCGGCGCCGCTTTTACGGCTTGCAAAGTAGGAAATGAAAAACATCAGCACAAAGTACAAGATGAGCGGTAGCGCAATGCGCGCGACGTCGAGCGGAAGGGTCAGGATGAGATCACCCTTGAGCGAAAACATTGCAACGATCGTAAACAAAAGCGCAATCAATGTGATCGGACTTATCTTAGGAATGAAAAACTGCTCGTACCATTCTCGGCCCTTCAGTTTTATAAACACAAATCGCGTGAGCGCTCCGCATGCGAAGGGAATGCCCAAATAAATTCCCACAGCCTTTGCAACTTCAACAATGGAAATGCTGACCACAGTTCCTTCGAGTCCAAAGACCCCCGGCAGCCAGGTCACAAAAAACCACGCGTAAATTGGGAAAAACAACACCTGAAAAATCGAGTTGAAAGCGACGAGTCCGGCACAGTACTCGTTGTTTCCTTTTGCCAGCTCGTTCCAGACCAAGACCATGGCGATGCAACGGGCCAGTCCGATGATGATGAGCCCCGACATGTACTCGGGCTTGTCACGCAGGAAGATTGCGGCAAGTGCAAACATCAGCAGCGGGCCAGCAATCCAGTTCTGCACCAGCGACAATCCAAGCACCTTGAGATCCTTGAACACACTGGGCAGCTCTTCGTAGCGGACTTTGGCCAGCGGCGGGTACATCATCAGAATGAGTCCGACGGCGAGCGGAAATGAAATCGATCCGCTGCTGGCTGCCGACAGCGATTCACGGACTTCCGGTGCAAAGCGGCCGATGATGATTCCTGCAAACATCGCCAAAAAGATCCATACGGTCAAAAAGCGGTCGAGCAGCGAAAGTCCCTTCACCTGTATTTCCTCCCCCAATCACGCTCCCGCAGTACCATCGGGACGTCTGCATCTGTGACAGGGATTTGTGAAATATTTGTTTCAATAAATGCACGCTTTGATGGATGTTCTGTTTAATCAATATCTTCACACAGTTGTCACTTGGTCAAAGTCAGGCAAACAGCTCAAAATTCGTTATAGGCTCGCTGCAAACAACATCCGAGCTTGTCATTATGATTTTAAAGGCAATTCAATGGGCGCTAAAGTTGACCAACAAACGTTGGTTGCTGCCCTACGTCCGCAGCATCGAGTGGATTGGCAAGCCGACTGGAATGATGGGCTCTTCCGCTCTGCTTGATCAGGCATTGTGGGTTCTTTTTTCAGGTGCAAACAACATGCTCGCGGTGCATACCAATCGCAATTGGGTCTGGCCGCTTTGGATTGAAGAACAATGGCAGCCACGTTCGTCGGCATTCATTCCGACTGGCGCCGGACTGTTGGGTGCGAATCTTTCGCGCCGCAATTGGACTTCACTTGGCCACTCCGACTCGCCGCAGGAATGTATGGTTGACCCGGTGGGAATGATCACTGTGCAGCCGCACAGCTGGTCTCTTCTTCCTTACGTGAGAATCAAGGGCCAGCTGCAGGCACCGCCCTACCTTCAGGAGCGTGTCACACAGTGTTTGAGCGATGATATTTTGCCGGTCGTAGAGTCTCGCTATCCGGAATTAGATGGAGTGACCTGGAGCTCGACTGCTGCAGCAACTTACATCGATGGCGCACTGCGCATCACCTGCCGAATCGAAGTGACCAACACGACTCAAGAGCCAGTGAACGTCAGTGTCGGATTCGGTGTAAGGCCGTACAATGTGCTTTCGATTGGTCACGTCAATCACATAGAAAACATGGGTTCGCTGCTGAGGATCAACAAGCGTTGGGAGTTGGAACTTCTTGAGGAGCCCAGCTGCGTGCTGCTCGGCGATCGCGGCACAGGAGATCCAATGAAGGGGCTCTCCAAAAGGTCGGTTGCTCAGGAGTCGCGAATCATACGAGCACGCTCGGGAATTGCCGCAGCATCAGCAGAATATCATCGTGAGATTCCAGCGGGAGAGAAAATCTCGTTGGGTGTGGTTGTTTGGTGCGAAGGCTCAATGCATCGGCGAAAGAATAAGCAATCGGCACGGCGGCCATTGCAGGTCAGTGCCGATTCGCTGATCCGTGCACGCGAAGAAGAGCTGCGTTTAGATGAGATGAAAGCGGTCCGCATTCGACTGCCTGATGAAAAACTTGAGCATCAATTGAATGCAATCAAGCTCAGACTCCCTGCATTTGATGATGTGACACATTTCAGTCCGGGGACGTTCCTTTACCACACGCACTGGTATCGCGATTCGTATTTCATTTCTGAGGCATTCACCAACCTTGGGTTTATGAAAGAAGTCCGCAGAAAAATTGAGGCATACCCGAATCGTCAACAGCCCTCTGGTGCCTTTGTCGATCATCCGGGAGAGCTAGATTCACATGCTATCGCGCTGTGCTCCATGCTCAATTTTTGTCGCAAGTCCGGCGATTCAAAATTGCTGCAGAATCTTTTCGACAGCATCTTTCGCGGGCTGGTCTGGATAGATAAACAACGCGTTAGCAATCCCAAGAAGCCTCACCTTCACGAAGGTCTCCTTCCTGCAAGTTTCTCAGCGGAACACTTCGGCGGATGCGATCACTATTTTTGGGATAACTTATGGTCGCTGCAGGCGATAAAGCTGGGCCGACGCGCAGCCCGCAGACTGGGCCGCGAGCGCGAAGCGACTATCCTCTCGCGAATCCATGAAAGCTTCGAACACAGTCTGCGAAATGCTATTTCTGCCACAATGGAACGAGTTGGTGGTCTGGTGCTGCCCGTTTCACCTTACCGCTGGCCTGATGCGGCCTGTATCGGCAACTTGGTCGCAGCCGATCCTCTTGAACTCTCGGAGCTCGCTCAACCGTGGCTGAAGCCGACACTCGACTATCTTCTGGAACATCATTTCTATCAGGGCATGTTTTTTCAGAGTGTGTTTCATACCGGACTGAATCCCTATCTCACTGCGCAGGTGGCGAGAGTCCTTATCAAGCTCGAAGATCCGCGTGCAATGCCGATCATCAAATCATTGTCCGATGCGGCTTCACCGACCGTCACGTGGCCAGAGGCCATCAACCCGCGCACTCAAGGCGGCTGCATGGGCGACGGCGACCATGGTTGGGCCGCAGCTGAGTTTTGCAACGTTCTGCGTCAGTTCATTGTTTGCGATGACAGTACCGGACTCAATTTGTTTGCCGGAATTCCTGCCGAGTGGCTGCAGTCCGGTTGTGCGACGTCAATCCATGGAGCTCCAACATTTCATGGTCGGCTGACTGCATCACTCGAAGCCGAAAGTCGCGGTGTTGTCGCCCGTTGGCATCTTGAGCCTTGGTCGGACGAGGAAATCCCGCGCATTCATCTGTCATTGCCCTTGGGAATCACCGAGGCCGATTCCGTCGCAGACTGTGAACGCACGCAAAGGCGGGTCAGGATTCCGTGTTCATTGCGCGGGGAAATGTTTTTTGCACACAGGAAGGGGGCTGCAGTATGAATTCTCAAGCAGATTTTCAGACTTGGCTGACAGGACGGCTGCGAGACAGACTCGATGAATCGGCTGCGACTGTGGGCGAAAAATTTCTCAAGATTGACCTCCACTGCCATGATCACAACAGCAATGTTCCCGACGAAGCACTCGGCCGGATTCTGGGTGTGCCTGAAACCTGGTTGCCAACAGAACAGCTCGTAAAAGCACTCTCAACTTCGGGCATGGATACCCTCACTGTCACTAATCATAACAATGCACGCACCTGTTGGGAGCTCATGAACAAGGGAACCGATGTGCTGTCTGGTGCGGAGTTCTCTTGTCACATCCCGGATCTTGACGTCGGTGTCCATGTCCTGACTTACGGATTCACCCCGGAACAGGAAGAAAAACTGAAGACGGCGCGCAGGAACGTCTATGATTTTCTCGAATTCACAAGTGAAAACGATCTGCCGACTGTACTTGCACATCCGCTCGATTTTTATGCCCCGAACGGACTGCCGGCAGTCGAGAAATATGAAAAGATATTTCTGCTGTTCAACAACTTTGAGGTCATGAACGGGCAGCGCGACACCTATTCGAATTTGGTGACTTGGGAATGGGTTCAGTCGATGACGCCCGAGAAGATCGAGGAACTCGAGAAAAGATTCCAATTCTCGGCTTCAACTTTTTGTCGTGATCCTTGGCGCAAAACGTGTGTCGGCGGATCGGATGATCATTTTGGTGTCTTTGCTGGAAGAACAGGAAGCAAATTATCACTGGGACATTTGAGCGATGAACAGATCAAGAGAATGAAGCCAAGCGAGTTGGCATTGTCCTCAATGCGCAATGGGGTTGTCGGCCCGTTTGGTGAGTGGAACGACGGCAGAAAACTCAATCTTGCACTGCTCGACTATTTCGCCGGACTTGTGCTGAATTTGAAGGACCCGGGGCTCGGCAGAATCCTACTGCACAAAGGCTCCGCGTGGCAGAAAGTGGCGGCTCTGACCATCAACAACGCAATCCACGAGGTCCGTCGTCACCGTTATACAATGAGGTTTCTCAGAACCTTTCATGCGGCCGTGCGCGGTCAGCAACCGACAATGATGACAAAGTTTCTCATGCGCCGTTACCAGCCCAAGCTGCTCAGCGTCGTGCAGTCGCTTGCGCGTGCCTCGCAGGAGGGAATCGGTCATCTGGAAACACCGATTGCAGAAGAGCTTTATACAATATTTGCTCAGATGCTTTGCGACCGAATTGAAAAGAAGGTTACAAGTTTGAGCTCGGCTGATGAACTCCGGTTCGAAAATCTGGATGATTTTGTCGGCAAGCTGGAAGTGCCGAGTGTATTGCGCACTCTCGTGCAACCATCTGCCGGCTCCAAACCACGCGGAACACGCAAAATGTCGCTGCCATCCGTCGGAGAGTTTTTCGACGGTCTATCGTTTCCTTTCTTAGCCTCCGGATTGGTGGCAGGCTCGATGTATGCAACGTCTCGGGTTTTGCATGGTAAGCGCAATTTCAGCGATGATCTTGTGAAAAGGTTTCCGCATCTCAGGCGTCCGCAGCGCGTGCTCTGGTTGACCGATACCTTCACCGACAAGAACGGTGTATCGGGAGTCCTGCAACTTGCACAAAAATACGCCGCCGAAAAAAATCTGCCCATCGACTTTCTGGTTTGTCATGAGTCGCTCAGCGGATATGAGAATTTAAAAGTCGTTCGGCCCATGTCCACCTTCACTTTGCCCTTTTATCCGCAGCAGCCATTTCGCGTTCCTAATCTTGCTGAGATCCAGCGCATTGCCGAACAGGGTGGGTACACGTCTGTCATTTGCTCCACAGAAGGGCCCATGTCGCTATCTGCACTTTATTTCAAACATGCGCTCAAGTTGCCTGTGTATTTTTATGTGCATACGGACTGGTTGTCTTTTGCTCAGCAGAACGAAGTTTTGCGTGATGTGAACATTGACCGCGTGAGGCGTATGATGCGCGGGCTGTATTCACAGTTTGATGGCCTGTTTGTTCTGAATTCCGAACAGCGCAGGCTTTTTACCGGTGAGTCATTTCAGCTGAAAAACGTCTTTCAGACCGCTCACTGGGCTTCATCGTCGTTCAGTCGTTATCCACAGCTGAGACGATCGGCCGTTGCCGGATTGCGCAAAGATGATGTGGTGATTCTTTATGCGGGTCGACTGAGTGAGGAGAAGGGCGTCTTCGAGCTTCCCGAAGTGTATGCGGCAGCGCGCAAGGCGAATCCCCGAGTCAGAATGGTTTTTGCGGGAACGGGACCATCCGAGGCGAAGCTGCGCGACCTGATCCCGGATGCGATTTTTCTAGGCTGGCAACCTAAAGAGAGTTTGTGCGAACTCTACAATCGAGCTGACCTGCTGGTGTTGCCGTCCACGTTCGACACATTTGGTTGTGTTGTTCTCGAGGCGATGAGTTGTGGCCTTCCTGTGTGTTCATATTCAACTAAAGGTCCGGCAGATATTATCGACCACGGAGTGAATGGTTTTCTTGCCCGTTCCAAGGAAGATTTTTGCGGAGCTGTTGCCCTGTTTGCTGCAGAGCCTGAGGCGTACGAGGAGTTGCGCCATCAGGCCTACGCGCGCTCGCAAGATTATCGTCCCGAGAAAATCATGCGACAAATGCTCAAGGACTTGGGGTTGGACAAGGATATCTTGCCCCAAAGTGATGAAACTCTTTTCGGCACGGATTCTGAAGTAGCGCGGAGCGAGGGGGCTTTAGATGTGAGCCGCACTCAGACGGGCAGTCTTGAGTTTCAGGCGGGGTGGCATACTTCCTGCTGAGCAGTGCTCGGAGGTGACGTATGAGTTTTTCCCCGAATAAAAAATCAAAATTGAATTCTGCCGCTTTAAAAGTGTGTCTTCCTGTGGTGTTAGTTGCAACGTCTGTGGGCTGTGGTTTTAGGTCCTCTGCATTGAATTCCTCGCGGAATGCAGCCTCGATGTCACTGGAAACCAAGGTGACCCAAGACGAGCAGCGCCTGAGCGTGCAACTCAATGACCGCGATTCCGAGCGTTTAATGAAGGTGTTTTCGTCGGTTAAGATACAGCCTGTCGACTCCCCGCTGGTCCGCGAGCCGCAAAAGCTGTTCAGCAGCAGTGGTGACGACCTTCAACTGCACTGTCAGAATGCGGCGTCCAAAGTTTGTACACTGACTTTGAAGACGAAGCCGGCCAGCGCAGAAAACTTTTTGAGTTCGGACTCGGACACGAACGAGCACATGTTCCACTTGCGCCGAGCTTTGGACGCCAAGCGTCTGTATTCGTCATTGGAAGTGAAAGAATGGGACCTGCAGGGTTCGATGTACAAGCGTTTCACAAGTTCTGACAACAAGATGATTCTTGAATGTATTTTGGATGACGAACGAAGCCGCTGTTCGGTGTTCCTGAGCAATGGACAATCTGACGATTATACCGATTGAGAATTTGTAAAATGTCATTCGCTCAACTGATAGATGCGGGCAAAATAGAAAAATGAACAGGGAGTGAAAAATGAAACTCATGACATGCTTTTTGACTGCATCGCTCCTTGCGACCGCGTGTCAGGTTAAGAGTTCAGATTTGAGCGGAAAGAAAGAAAAGTCGGGAGGAATTGACTACAGTAAATCTGAGGCGGCGCGCAGTGTTCATGCTCTTGAGAAAGAGCGTGGAGTGCTCGAATGTGCCGGAGTCGATTCGAAAATGAATTTCGTCCGAACACGCGCGAAAATCAACAGCGGCAAGCTGGAAGGATTGGTGGTTGAGGCTTTCGCAAATAAGGAAAACCCGTCGCAGGTTCCCAACCAGTTGACCCCAGATTTGGCCAAGTATCAGCTGTTTTCACACGACGTCAGCAAGCGCATGCTTGATCTTGAAATGGACCTCAAGGGCAGTAAGTTCGATATTGAGGTTTTTGCAGAAATGAATGGCAAGTCTCGTGAGATTTACGATTTGGAAATTCGTGCCGAAAATGACGGCGAGGGCGCGTCGACTCTGAATGCTTATTTGTCATATAAAGATCCGACGGTCGGTATCGACACTTCAGAGATCATCATGGGCTGCTTTGTTAAATTGGATAAATAAAAAGCATGTGCTCCGCTCGTTCATGAGCGGAGCGCATGATCATTGTGCGGGACGCAACGGGTGCACTTTGTCGCACTCGTTTTTTGCGGGTTGCCATTTTCCAGCCGCGCCTTCGTTCTTCATGTAGTCATATATCGCCCACCCGACATTTATAGCGGCTTTGTCTGCCCAGGCCTCGAGTGCAGCCGGATTGACCGGTTGATCTGTGTTGGGGTCGAACTGCAGCTGCCTGTCTGTCGGCTTACCGTTGTTGAAGAAGCATACATCTTTGAAGGCGAGATAATCCTTCATTCTGTCGGTTGCTTTTTGCGGAGAGCTTGCGATGAAGTTTTTGCAACGCTCACGCAGCTGATTGAGCATCTGTGCCTTGTGGCGGCCTACGAATGGTTCCATTTCCGGTGGAAAGGTGACCCGCGTTCCTTCCATGGCCATCCAGATGAGGTAGTTTCCGAGCAGATTTCGAGTCTTGCCGCGCGAATCGGGGACATCGAAAATTTTGTCGTTGCCCGGCCCAAACATTCCGTCTTTGAGATTGGCAACGCGAATCGAACCACCGGTGAGTGTAAGAAGGTTGGTTGCGAGACCCGATCTGCCGTCGGCTGTGTTGCCGTGGCACTTGGCGCAGGTGGAATTATAGAAATGCGCGCCCGGCGTCAGAGTGTAGAGCTCATTGGCAGGTTGTTTAAGCGCGCCTTTGTTATCGAGCATCCATGCCGGAGGTTTTCGCGGCGGAGTTTTTGGCGGGAAATCGCATTTCGCAACAGGTTTTCCCTGCGTATCCGCAACCCGCTCCCAAAAATCTACAGGCACTTGGGTGCGCAGAATTTTCGTGAGCCGCGGGTCTTGAACCAAGGCGGCGAACTTGGCCGGCATGCCGTTCACGGGATCTTTCCAGTCGGCCCTGCGGGGCACAAAGTCTTTTGTATTTGGCCACGTCATGTCGAGGTCAACCCAATGGAAGTCGTCATTGGGTTCGCATGCGATGGGTTCAGTTTCAGCCTTGGCGGCCACATTCGCATCCGACGACAACGAATAAATCCACTTGGCAGTGAGGTTGAGCAACTTGCAGTTGGCATCGCCGGGAGTGTGCATCGGCATCGGCAGATAGCGGCCGCCATCG
>JBEDKY010000454.1:0-6524 GCA_041171905.1 Pseudomonadota bacterium | reverse complement strand
CAGTATCATTTTGAAACGCCGGTCATTCAGCGGCGAATGGCACGGTCCATCTCGCGCTTGGCATCTTTTTCTTTTTGCGACTGGCGTTTGTCATGACCAGCCTTGCCCTTCGCCAGTGCGAGTTCAATTTTCACTCTATTGTCATCGTTGAAATAAAGCTCAAGTGGAATGAGCGTGTAGCCCTTTTGCCGAGTGGCTTCGTCGAGTTTTTTGATTTCACTGCGCTTGAGCAGCAGGCGGCGGTCACGACGCTCGGCATGATTGAGATAGGACGCCTGCTTGAGCGTTGGAATGGTCAGGTTCATGAGCCATGCCTGCCCTTCGCGGATCATTGCGTAGCTTTCTGCCAGACTGGGCGAAGCCTCACGGAGTATTTTGACCTCCGAGCCGCGCAGTGCGATTCCCGCCTCATACTTGTCCTCGATTGCGTATTCGTGGAAAGCACGTCTGTTTTTTGAAATCGATTTCATCGTATTGGCCCTGCCCAAAAGCTTGTGGCACACTCAAGCTCTCTTAGATGGATATGTTTTTTCATACATGAGGGCAAGCAGCATGCTGCTGGACGAATCAACATTGAACGCGGCGTTTGCCTTGTTCCTTTTTCTTCTGGGGGGCTGCATCGGCAGTTTTTTGAATGTGGTCGCCTACCGCCTGCCGCTTGGTCTGTCGGTTGTGCAGCCACCGTCACATTGCGTGGCCTGCAAGACGCCCGTACCTGTGCACGGACTTGTGCCGATTGTTGGTTTTTTTCTTGTCAGGCGTCGTTGTGCCGCATGCGGCGCGCCTGTGTCATGGCAATATCCATTGATTGAACTTCTGACCGCGGTGGGGACGGTCTATTTGTTCTTTTCCGCGCTCACACCGGTTCAATTCATCGGAGCTGTATGGTCGGAAGGTCCGTACGCAACCCAATTGGGCAGTATGCGCTTTCAGCCAGTCCTTTCCATGCTTACCCGCCTGTTTTTATTTTATACCGCAATACCGCTGAGTCTTATTGACCTCCGCTGGCGGATTTTGCCAGACGTCATCACCATCGGCGGGACACTTCCTGCATTGGCACTCGGTTCGGCGAACGTTGCTCTCGGTTGGAAGGGTGCTCTGTTTGGTTCGTTATTAGGTTTTGGGATGCTTTTTTTCATTGCAAAAACCTATGAAGTGTTGCGCGGCCGCGAAGGTCTTGGCTTCGGCGACGTCAAGTACATGGCCCTTATCGGCGCTGTGGTGGGTTGGCAGGGCGTCTTGATTGTACTGGGACTGGCGAGCATACTCGGCAGCCTTGTCGGCATCGGGCTTGGCATTGCAAAGAAAGAGGGCTTGCAGACGAGTCTGCCTTTTGGTCCTTTTCTGGCTGCCGCCGCCTTGATCGTTTGTTTGTGGCAACCCTACATTCTCAGCCTGTTTTTTGAGGACGTCTGACAGGCACAGGTGAACACATGGTTCAATCAATGGGCGACGTGCTCAAGTCGCTGAATCCCGAACAGCGCAGTGCGGTTGAAACACTCCAAGGGCCATTGCTTGTCCTCGCAGGTGCAGGAACCGGCAAGACCAAGGTGATCACGTCGCGGATCGCCAATCTGATTGCCGGCGGAGTGCGTCCTGAACAGATTGTCGCTGTGAGTTTTACCAACAAGGCTGCGCGTGAGATGGGCGAACGACTTGCCCACATGGTCGGTAAGCAGACGCAAAAACGATCGGTGTTGTCGACCTTTCATTCGTTTTGTCTTCGTATCCTGCGAGAATTTCCAGAACACGCCGGATTGCGTGCGGGGTTTTCGATTGCCGACGAGGGGACGAGTCGGGATTTGCTAAAGGAAAGTTTGCAGGCACACAAGCTGCAGGAGATCTTTTCTCTTGCGAAGGCCTCGGAAATTATTGGCACATGTAAAGACGATCTGCTGCTGCCGCAAGATTTGTCAAAGGCCTCCCATCTCGTCAACCGCCTGCTAGTTAAAAAACTTTTTGAGGACTACGAGCGTCGTCTGCGTTTGTTCAATTTGGTGGACTTCAATGACATCGTCTACCGTACGGTGCTGATGATGAGGCAGCATCCTGCCGTGAGGGAGCAGCTGACCGAGCGCTACCGGCATTTTTTGGTTGATGAATTTCAGGACACGAGCAACGCGCAGTTCGAACTTGTCCGGCTTCTCGGAGAAACACACCGCAATGTCTGTGCTGTGGGCGATGATGACCAGAGTATTTATGCGTGGCGTGGTGCAAAGCCCAAAGTTCTGTTCGATTTTCTTGAGGTCTTTCCCGAAACACGGCGAGTGACTCTTGAGCAGAATTACCGCTGCAGCAGCCAGATTCTTGCCGTCGCGAATTCGGTGATTGCGACAAATGTCAGTCGGCTCGGTAAAACTCTTTGGAGTCGCAAGGACGAACAAGTGCCCGTGCGCCTGCATTCTGCAGAGAATGAGCGTGATGAAGCAATTTTTGTCGCCGATCAGATTCAAAGGCTGCGCCGTGAAGACGGATTGCCCTGGTCGTCGTTCACCATTCTCGTGAGGAGCAATGCGCAGACGGATATCATCGAACAGGTTTTTATCGAGCGAAAAATACCTTATTTCGTTAATGGCGGAAGTGAGTTTTTTGATAAAAAAGAGATTCGTGACCTGCTTTCGTATCTCAAGTTCGTCAACAATCCCTTTGATGTCAATTCACTGTTCCGCGTGATCAACATTCCTGCCCGCGGAATCGGATTGAAAACACTGGAAACACTGCGTGACGGCTACGAAGCCGCACATTCGTCCGATCGCAGACTTTCGTTCATGAATTATTTGCTCTCGGTGCGGGAACAATTTCCGGCCGTCAGCCTGTTTTTGGACCAATTCATTCCGGTTTACGAAAAATTCCGTGCGGCCGGCAGCAAGGCTGATGTGGCACAATCGCTCCGCGGATGTTTTGAGGGCCTCGGACTCAAGCAGGATGTTCTGGCAACCTCAAAGAGTATGCAGATTGCGAATTGGCGAATTAATCTTGTTGAGAAAATGTTGAGTCTGATTGAGAAACTGGAAATAGAATCATTTTCGCTAGGTGAGGTTACAGACGCCCTGCATCTTGATGACAGCAGTTTTTCCTCGCGGAAAGAGGCGGGCGATCGTGTGCAGATGATGACGATTCATGCATCTAAGGGACTCGAGTTTCCATGTGTTTTTGTTGTTGGCGTTGAAGAAAAGCGTCTCCCACACGAGCGCAGCATGGAGACACCGGCGGGAGTCGAGGAGGAGCGCAGGCTGTTTTACGTCGCGCTGACGCGTGCACAGAAATATCTGTTTCTGAGTCACTGCGGTTTTCGCGCCCGAGGCAATCGGAGTGTCCGCGGTGATGGAGTTGAACCGTCGCGCTTTCTCTCGGAAGTTACGGCTGATCAGCTCGTTCTCAGTCAAACCGATCCAGATGCCGAGGAGGCACAGCGCATTGAGGCTGCGAAGCGGCTGTTTGAATTATTCCGTTAGAAAGCGGTTGTGGGGAATTTCATGACAAAAGTTTTGAAAATTCTTTTCAGCGGAATTTTTCTTGCCGCTTTGGCTTTTGTGGTCGGCGGTATGACTCTTTGGTTTGCCACGTCGCGCGAAAAAAATTTTTACACGGTCAATGCCTTTGCAAAGGAGGCACCCGTGAGTCTCTGGATTCAATATCCGTCGGTCGACGGCGAAGGCAACACAAGAGAACTGCAAAGGGTGTCTGTGTCGATGTGGTTTAATCCCTCACAGGCACGCGTCGCCTTTGCACGTTTCGATGATTGGCTGCAGGAGTATCTGCTGATTCTTGATGAAACAAACGAAGCAGCTCAGGATGAGCCGCACGTCTTGCCTCCTGTTCCAGTACCGCCGGAAGAGGGCGACGGATTTAGTGCTGATCAGGAAGATGGCGTTTATAGTGAGCGCGATCCCTACGATCTGGCGTTTGCAAATTTTTTTAACGACGTTTGGCAGTCCGGTTTGCTTACCCTTGCCGGTTCAGCTTATTTTGATTTTCCGCTTTGGGCGAAGCCGTTTTCAGGATGGTTGGTTGCAGCTGCCCAGTCACAGTTTTCGCCTTACATTTTTGATTCCCTGCTTGAGGGTCTCGTCGTCCGCAGTGACGGTGCAGATTTGCCGAGCTGGCTGGATGCGATTCCCCGCGCACAGGCTGAAATTCACAGTGACGAGCCTTTTGTTCGGGAGGCGTTTGTCGACTTGGGTGGGCGCGAGTTGGCCGAACTGTTGGGCCGCTTGTGTGATTTGGAAAATCTTTCCGAAGATTACTGTTCTGAAGTTGATCCAGTGGAAAATCCGTTGAGTCCGCTTCTCGCCGTCAGTGAGAATTTTCAAATTCAGCTGAATATTTTCTGGACCTTGCGCGGTCAGCATTTGCTCTGGTCTAACAGGCGCGGGTGTCTGCTGTCTCTTTTGCATTCCGGACATTCTGCTCAATGCGGCGGAGGCATCGCTGCTGCCGAACCACGGCGATATGTCGATGGACATCAGCTGCGCAAATTTGCAAAGGGAGTCAGCACCCACAACGGGAATTCAGCTGGTGTTTTGTTCAATCAAAATGTTCTTGCAGGAAAAATTGAAGAGACGCTCGGTGTTTTGAGTGGCAGCAGAATTGAAGGTGCATCCTGGCTTGAAGATTTTTTCAACAGTTCAGCCGGAGATGATTTTGTCAGCCGCGTTCGGGAGGTTCTCGGTAAAAGAGCGCTTGGGTCAAAGTTTTGGGGAGCTGAAATTGTCTATCAGGATTCAGGATCGGGCGTTTTGGTTAATTCTCTGGCGTCATTGTCGGAACCTCCTGCGGAGGAGCAGAGCCGTCGAGAGGTCTTCAAACAGCAATTTGATTTTCTGAATTCGGTGATGAGTGCCTGGATGGGGGTTCCCCACTCGACAGCCCGCCTTGCAGAGACTAAACCATGGGTTAAAAAGAACGAGCATTGGCGAACTGAAACCGTTTACCGGCTCGGATGGAGTGAACAGGAATGAAGTTTTATGTGATTGAGGGGAACACCCAGAAGCTAGACGGTGGAGCGATGTATGGGAACGCACCACGGGCGATGTGGGAAAAGTGGTCGCCGCCCGATGAGTTGAACCGCATTTCGCTTGCCTGCCGCAGTTTGCTCGTGGTGACAAACCAAGGGCAAAAGGTTCTCTTTGAAGCTGGAATTGGCGCTTTTTTTGAGCCAAAAATGCGTGAGAGATTTGGTGTTGTCGAGAGCGAGCATGTGCTCGTGCAAAGCTTGAAAACCCTTGGTTTCAGCCCTGATGATATTGATGATGTTGTACTCTCTCATCTGCACTTTGATCATGCTGGCGGTATTTTGAGCCGTTATGAAGATGGTCCGCTCAGACTGATTTTCCCGCATGCTCGCTTTCATGCGTCGGCCAAAAACTGGCAGCGATCAAACGCTCCGCATTCGCGCGATAGAGCGTCGTTTGTACCCGAGCTGAACCGTCTTTTGACCGAGAGCGGGCGTCTTTGTCTGATCGAGCGCGATGCTCATCCCGCGATTGCCGATTTCGTCAGTTTTCATTTTTCAGATGGTCACACTCCCGGACTGATGATGGCAGAGATTAAAACTTCTCTCGGCCCGCTGGTCTTTACTTCAGACCTCATCCCGGGTGCGCCGTGGGTGCACGTGCCTATCAGCATGGGCTACGATCGCTATCCCGAGTTGGTCATTGATGAGAAAAAGAATCTATTGGAGGCACTTGCGCCGCGCGGTGGAATGTTGTTTTTCACTCACGATCCGGACGTGCCATGCGGGCGTTTGCAACTGGACGCCAAAGGACGTTTTTCGACGCTGCCCATGCGGCTTGATGAATTGCACTGAGACGATCCGCAGTCCTGTCGATCCAGGCACCATATTTTTTCAGATTGACGATCTTCACATCGCCCTTCCTGCAGTTGCCTTGCACAACAATGCCTATCAGGGTGAGTTCATTTTTCTCTAACTGCCATACCGGTGCGCCTGAATCTCCTGCACATGCCGCAGCAGAGTTGTTTTCAGCTGCGCGGGCAAGAAATTTTCCTTCCTGCGTGATCGAATGAGTTATTTTAAGTGCCGCCCATGCTGTGGGTGATTTTGTCAGATGGTTGGGATCATTCGAGCCAAGCCGGACAGGACTGAATCCCGCCAGCCAGAACTCTGCGGCAGGAAAATGGGCCGGTGGTTGGAAAGTTCCTTTTGTCGGCGATGAAGCGGAATCCTCTGTGAGCAAACTTTCTGATTCAACCAAGGCAAGGTCGAAATCTTCCCGCTCGGCCGTCGGACCTTTTGCATTGTATTCAGGATGCACGAGGATGCGGAGAACTTTGAATTGATTGTCGTGGTCGTTTGGCTTTCTCAGCGTGATTTGTCCGGCCGTGCCAGCGTCTGCGTCTGGCAATGGCTGGTGAACGCAGTGGGCCGCCGTCAGAGTGATTCTTTCGGTGAGTGGAACACCGCTGCAAAAGAGTTGCTGCGATCCTGAGATGTGACGGACAATCGCGACTGCCTTTGGCAGTGCTTGCTCGTAATGGGGTGCGATAAATGGAACGATCATATC
>JBEDKY010000453.1:0-3031 GCA_041171905.1 Pseudomonadota bacterium | reverse complement strand
TTCCAAACGCGCAATGTCGCGTTCGTCCGCTGTGAGGCCGATTGATCGAGGCTCTCGTTCTCTTTTATTTTGACTGTCTGATCTTCAACTCCTGAACCCGAAATATCGAAACGAATATTGGGTCTCGCACGGCAAATTGAATTCACCAGACTTTGAACATCCAACTGTGCAGCCATCTTACGCACGACCTCCGACTGTAATGTTGTCCACCTTCAAATGAGGTTGGCCGACTGTTGTGTAGATTGTCCCGCTCACCGATCCGCAGAACCCCGGTGCAAGCTCGATGTCGTTGGCGCATGCAGAAATCTTCTTCATGATGTCGACCGCCGTTCCAATCAGAGTCGCACCTTTGACCGGCTTGCCGATTTTGCCCTTTTCAATCACATAGGCTTCGCCCACAGCGAAATTGAATTCTCCGGTTGCACCGACACTGCCTCCACCCATCTTTTTGCAATAAAGGCCCGAATCGATTCCAGCGATGAGTTCTTCTGGGGTATGTTCACCTGGCGCAATAAATGTGTTGCGCATACGGCTCGCCGCAGCGAACGAAAAATTCTGCCGCCGGCCGCTGCCGGTGCGTGGATGGCCAAAGCGCATTGCACCCGCGCGATCGGCAATGAAATTCCGCAAGATTCCATTTTCGATGAGAAGAGTTGATTGCGCAGGCATTCCTTCGTCATCCATATCGGTCGAACCGAACGCTCCTTCGGTCACACCTTCGTCCCAAGCCGTCAAATTCTCATGGGCAATTTGCTGTCCCAAAGAGTCTGCAAACGGAGTCGTCTTGCGTTCGATTTGAGTCGTCTCGAGCAGGTGTCCACATGCCTCGTGAAAGATGACCCCGCCAAAACGGTTCGCCATGATCAACGGATACTGTCCCGCTGAAACATATTCTGCGCGCAGCATCGCACCAGCAGAATTTGCGAGGTCTTCGATGACCGGATTCATGTCGACTGTTTTGAGAAACTCAGGAACTCCCGTCGAGGCCCTCTGCTCATGCAGCGACGTACGATCGGCACCGTCAGCACAGTTCACACCCAGGCGAGAGAGCTGATGCAAACGAATGTCACGCGCAAACACTCCATCGGAAGCGGCGACCAGAACTTCCTGCCAATCACGAAAAGCAGCCACTTGGTCGCTCTGCAAGTGCTGGACTTTTTTTCTCACAAGGGAAGACTGGGCGAGGAGTCGCTCTGAGAGTTCGGCAACACCCGCGCAGGAGGCCAGCCAATTGTCCTTTTTCTTGAGTGCGGCGAAATCGCGCAACGGCTCGAGTTGAACGTCGCGTCCCAAAGATGAACCCATCCGCGACGAGCAGCCCAACATACCGAGCGCCTGATCGACCGCCCAACGCAGGCCGGAAAGAGACACATCATTCGTGCTCACGTACACATCTTGCATACCCTTGAAGCAACGCACTCCGGCACCCAAAGAAAATGCCGGTGCAACGGCCGTCACCTTGCCGTTTTCAGTCGTCACCCGCAGGCTATTGCGGCGCTCCAGAAAAACTTCGGCAAAATCAGCACCCGAACGGCGGGCATGCCCCAGAATGAGCGAAAGCAGCGGACGCCATGACTCACCAAAAGGTCCATCAGCAGGCGCCTGAATGCTGGAAAAACTGGCCTCAAAATCTCTTTGCAGAAGCGGTCTCATCGCGACGGCTCTCCCTTTGACGCGAACTTCTTGTCTGACAAGTCTTCTGTGGTAGACAAAGAAGTCTGATATGTATGCGCGAAGCTACAGTCATGACCCAAACTCTGACCGGATACAAGGACACCAAAAATGACAGCCCTTCGGAGCCACACCTGCGGAGAACTCAACGCCAGCGCCATCGGCCGGACCGTCCGGTTGATGGGTTTTGCTCATGCCGTGCGCAATCTTGGCGGCCTGTTGTTTATTGATTTGCGTGATCACTACGGAATCACGCAGGTTGTCATTCATCCCGAGCAGCCTTTTTTTGCAAGTGCAAGCCAGCTGCGCTCTGAGTCGGTCATTTGCGTTCGCGGTGAGGTCCGTCGCAGAGAGTCGGTCAACAACAAGATTCCGACCGGCGAAATTGAGGTCATCTGCTCAGATTATGAACTGGAATCCGCTTCCGAAATTCTGCCTTTTCCTGTGGCACACAATCCCAAGGAAGAAAGCGAGGACACGCGGCTCAAGTATCGCTTCCTCGATTTGCGCACTGAGAAAATGCATAAAAACATCATTTTCCGCTCGAAATTCATTCACCATGTGCGCAATAAGATGGTGGAACTGGGATTCATGGAGTTCCAAACCCCGATTCTGACCAGCAGCTCACCGGAGGGCGCGCGTGACTTTCTCGTGCCGAGCCGTCTTCACCCCGGTTACTTTTACGCTCTGCCTCAGGCGCCGCAGCAGTTCAAACAATTGCTGATGTGCTCTGGATTTGATCGTTACTTTCAGATCGCGCCCTGTTTCCGCGACGAAGATGCGCGTGCCGACCGCAGCCCCGGCGAATTTTATCAACTCGACGTCGAGATGGCCTTTGCGACCCAAGAGGAAATTTTCACAGTCATCGAGAAGCTGATGGTGGATTTATTTACCCAGTTTTCTGATCGGCCGATTCTTGGCAATCCGTTTCCACGAATCCCCTATAAAACAGCCCTCGAAAGCTACGGCTCCGACAAGCCCGACCTGCGCTATGGGCTTGAAATGCACGATGTGCGCGATGTTTTTGCAGGCACGGGCTTTGAGGTCTTTCAAAAAATTCTTCAGGCACCGCGCGGCGTGCTGAGGGCAATTCGTATCCCGGCCGGTGCGGCACAGAGCCGGAAATTCTTTGATGATGCTCAAGCGCAGGCGCGAGTTTTTGGTTTGGGCGGACTGCCCTACCTGACGTTGAAAGACGGCGAATGGAAGGGAAGCATCGTCAAGCAGACCAGCGAAAGCGAACGCGCTACACTTGCAAAAAAACTGCAGGCTGAAAACGGTGACGCCGTTGTGTTTGTTGTTGGCGATGACTCACGCGTTTGCCTGACGATGGGCGGAAAGCTGCGCATCTGGCTGGCAG
>JBEDKY010000452.1:0-4693 GCA_041171905.1 Pseudomonadota bacterium | reverse complement strand
CATCCCAAAACAGTCCATGCCGCTCGAGTTCAAATAAGATCGCCGATTCAAATTTGTCCTTGCTGCGCTGCCTGTCGATGTCCTCGATACGGACCAGCCATTCGCCGTGCGATGCTTTTGCATCAAGATAACTGGCAAGCGCGGACACCAAAGAACCAAGGTGCAGTTCACCGGAGGGGGTAGGAGCAAAGCGTCCTCTGTACATCGCGCAGAAGTTCCTAAGAAAACGAAAAAACCGCCCAGAGGGCGGTTTCAAAAAGAGTGGTGAAGGGTCGGGGGCTCGAACCCCGGACCAAGAGATTAAGAGTCTCTTGCTCTACCAACTGAGCTAACCCTCCACTCGGAGGGTGGAATTAACCACGCCTCCCCCAATTGTCAAGCGAAATGCCCATCGCATCGCGCCTGTTACTTGGTTGCCAAAAGGATAGCGATAATGAAGGCCATGATTGCTTGGAACTCGATAAGAGCCAGACCAAGAATCAAGGGGGTGAAGAGCTTTTCAGCAGACTGAGGATTGCGGCCAATTCCTTCGTAAGCAGCAGCTGCAGCGCGGCCCTGTCCGGCAGTACCGCCGATCACAGCGAGACCGATAGCGAGAGCAGCACCGATAGCGCGGAGTTCACCGCCCCAAGTTCCCTGAGCAGCTGCTTCCTGTGCGAATGCAGGAGCTGATGCAAGAAGGCTGGCAGCAATCATGGCAAAACGAGAAAACTTCATAAAAAACACCTCAAAAAAAACAATTCCCACCCTCACTCATCACCGGCCGGTCGGCTTATACCGACTTGGGTGAAGACAGCGTCGTCACTGCGCATTCGCAAGACTGGCTGACCCTAAAACCTTTCCTTTGGAAAGGTGGATGCGCTTTGTGCAGCTCTGGCCATTCGCCGAGGGCCGGATGAAGAGCGGAAGCTGCGCGCAGAATACCTAAATCAGTCCGAACGCCGTCTTAGTGATCGTGATGGGCCGTATCCAAAGACAGACGAACGTAAACTGAGCTCAAGGTCATAAAAATGAATGCCTGCAAGCATGCGACGAGCAATCCGAACGTCAGCAGCGCTGCGGGAACTGGAAGAAACGGAATATGGAAGTCACGCATCAGGGTTGAGAAAACCTTGAAGACCATGTGGTCGCCGGAAACGTTACCATACAGACGCAAGCTGAGTGACACAGGGCGCGCAAGCAAAGCAATGACTTCAATGACAATCATCAGCGGTGCAAGAAGCAACACGGGGCCGCACAAGTGTTTGAGATAATTCATGCCACCGTGCTTAAGTCCGGCATAGTTGAATGCAATGAAAATGATGATTGCCATCGCAGCATTCTGACTGATGAATTCAGTGGCCGGAGGAAAACCAGGCACCAAGCCGGTCAGGTTTGCGCAGATGATGAAAAAGAACGTTCCACCCAAGAGCGGAGCGTAATGGTGCCACATCTTTTCGCCGATGATCTTTTCAAGCGTGCTGCTGATAACACCCCAGCACAATTCCGCAAACGCGCGGAATCCAAACTTCTTTGGTGGCAGAAGCTCCTCATCCGACATCGATTCTGGTTTGAGTTTGTAGAACCCAGTGATGAGACCGAGGCTCGTCACAGCGATAAAAGCTGCAGCGGACGCCACCATTTCAGTGACCTGCGCAGGATCGATTTCCAGTCCGAGTGCCTCATGAATAATCTCGGCCAAAGCGCCGTACCATGAAACAATCTGCAGCGAGCCGCCAGCGGCAAAAGCAGTCGCTGAACCGATGGTTGCAGCGAGAACCGAGAAAAATACGAAAGAAGCACGTGTCATGCGACTCATGACAACTCCAATGAAACTGAGGTTGAACAAAGCCTAAAATAGCATCTGGCGCTGTGGTTCCTAGCGCAGAAGCCTGTTGCGTGCAAGCGACAGGAAAACCAGAAAAATCGAGGCCGTTACGAAGAAAGTCAGGCTGATGGTCATGACCGCCTCTGGCCGCAGGTACAGCGCCAGGCCTAGTGGAATAAGTCCAGTAAATTTAATGAGAAAACCCTTGAATGAGCGGCGCTGCAAGATCACGCCGGCGGTATGCAGGAAAAGCCCCACAGCAACAGCCACCCCGGCGCACAAAGAAAGCGCAATCGCTAGCAAATTATTCACCGGCTTTACTCCCGATCACCTGTACCATCGAACTTGCGGCGAACAGCTGCCAAACGCCGAAAACTCATCACAGTTGCCAGCCCCATAACCACAACATCAGCCAAGAGCAAACCCGATCTGCAAGTCGCCAGACTCAAGCCAACGTTTTCACAGAATTGCTGGCCGCCCGGCTGTTTTGTCCACCAGACAACAATGACAGCCAAACCAACGAGAGCACTCAGGTTGCCGTACAAAATTCCAAACCACATGAGAAGTTTTCCCATTCGGACTTGACCTCCACCACGGCCCTCTGCAGAATCCGGCCTTCGTACCCACAAACAAGCAACCGCATATGAGTTCAGACTATGGCGTCGGTAGAAAAATCGGAAGTCTTCTTCGAAAAACTCAAGGCCAGACTGATCTCACTCGGACTCGGTGACGCTGTTGCTCATTCCATTGCAAGCCAGGTCATTCCGGTAAAACTCGAAGGCACGACGGTTATCGCAGACTGTAAAAGTCAATTCCACGGAGCACTGATTGTCAGTGCAAAAATGAACGAAATCGTCGAAGTTGCGCGACAGGTTTGGGGACCACAGACAGATTTTTATGTGCGCTCCGACAGTGAAAGTGCACCCCAGACCACTTCGCGGCGCGCCAAACAACAGCGCCCGAGCGAAACAACTCCTTTGTTTGAATCGCACGATGAACAATCGAAAAAATCCGCGGCCAAAGCTGGCGGCCGAAATGCAAAAACACTCAGATCGCCAGATGCCGAACTGCAGCCTGCCGATAACCTGAGTTCCGCAAACAACGACGGCATGACCAGCAAAAAAGCAACAACACTGCAGGCATCAAAAAATATCAGCCAAATTTCAACGCCGATGAATATCACGCCGATCACTCTGGCAGATGATTTTGAGTCGCGCACACCACAGCAGCATGAAAACAACCGCTCATTAAATCCTGAACTGACCTTCACGACATTCGTGCGCGGACAGAGCAACTTGATTGCATACTCAGCATGTGAATCGATCGCAAAAAATCCAGGTAATCTGACAAACCCCGTATTCATTTACGGTGCAACCGGTTTGGGCAAAACACATCTGCTTCATTCAGTCGGCAACGACATTCTCCGTCAGCATCCCAACTGGAATATCAAGTACGTTACAAGCGTCGACTATATGAACGAATTGATTCAATCGATCCGCTTCTACAAACAGGAAGAATTTCGCAAGCGCTACAACCACGTCGACGTGCTGCTGGTAGATGATATCCAGTTTTTGGAGAGCAAGGATTCGACACAGCTCGAATTCTTTCACACCTTCAACGACCTGTTCCAAAAAAAGAAACAAATCGTCATCACATCTGACAAATACCCGAAGGACATTCCAAACATTGAGGAGCGCCTTAAGAGCCGCTTCCTGCAAGGTCTTATCGCAGATATCGAACCACCTGGATTTGAAGACCGCGTTGCGATTATTGAAACCAAGGCAAAGGCGCTTTCCTTGCGCCTGACCCGCGACATCGTGCTGCACATCGCACAGCATGTGAAATCAAATGTCCGAGAGATTCAGGGAATATTAAACAATCTTGCGATGACGCAGAGCATGACGGGAGCCCCTCCGTCTATCGAATCCACCAATGCACATCTGCGGAGAATTATCCGCGTGCCAGCGCAGTCTCTCGACCTTTCGGCAATCCAGAAGGCGGTGGCTTCTCACTTCGGTATCAAGCTTTCAGAATTAATGTCACAAGACCGCTCACAGAGATTGGTCGTTCCTCGGCATATTGCAATGTATCTGAGCCGCGAACTGCTCGGTTCTGCGACCACCGAAATTGCAGAGGCATTTGGAAAAAGAAATCACACTACGGTGATGCACGCTGTCGAAAAAGTAAAAGAGATGATCGAAAAAGACGCTTCAACTCGCGCAATCGTCAGCGAATTAAAACGTAAACTTGACCAGAATCTTGTTTGAGACAAAAATCCGCGCGGCGTCCCGATGCGGCACGGACGATTCTGTCCTGCAGCGCAAGAAACAATTCATCACCCAGCAGTTGAGTGCACGCAGCCGGATCAAAAATCCACAACTCACCTTGTTCACCCGCAACTTCCTCGGCCCAACGCAGTGAATCAAAAAGTGCATGCGCTGCTTCGCGGGGATCGCCGCCGAAAGACAAATCTTTGTAGTGTCCCACCAACTGACTGAGTGCAGCCAGACGCCCTGCAAAATCAAGAACGACGGTGCTTTTGGCCCTACTTCCAACAATCACTAGTTGCGCAACAACTCCTGAATCCAACGCGTCGGTCAATCGCACCATTTGCGCGGGAATGCGCGGCGCGTAGTGAACAAGCAATTGTCCCGGGGCGGGTTGTGCAGCGCTCTCCTGCTCCGCAGCAAAACGGCTCACCACCCTGATATTTTCCTGTTGTGTTTGCTCAAGCAATCCGGAGCGAAATAGATTCTCAGAGATTTGCTGCAGCCCCACCCCACCTCGACGAAAGATATCGAGCGTCCGGTTTGAATTGACTCGCACAACGGTCGATTCGATCCCAAAACCACAGCGTCCGCCATCGAGTATCCACAAGTTATCCAC
>JBEDKY010000451.1:0-7458 GCA_041171905.1 Pseudomonadota bacterium | reverse complement strand
TCAAGCAGGTTCAAGTTGATCTTATTTTTGGGGTCAAAAGCCTTGCATCGCGAAGATTCATCGCAGACGAAATTATTAAGCTCCGGGATTGCGGTGCAACCGGAGTGTCCTGCTATCTGTTGACCATCGAAGAGACCACGCCCTTTTCCTCGGAGTCGACTGCAGAGGACAACATCGTCATCGCGGAATACGAAAATATCATCGCGACCTGCGGAGCGGCTGGATTCAGTCAACATGAAACAAGTAATTTCTCGCTCGCAGCGCCGGTTCACAACCGGCTTTACTGGTATGGGCTGCCGTACCTTGGGCTTGGGACCGGAGCCCACGGACTCCTTCCTCCGACTCCAGATCATCCCTTCGGCCGCCGCTACAAGGTTGGACCATCGACCTTCAGACGCAAGTCCGGTGACGATCACATGCCTTTTGCGAGTGATGCCGAACAACTCTTTACATTTGATTTTTCGGAGGATGCCCGCAAGCGGAATGATGTATTGCAAGAGCTTCTCATGACGCTTTTGCGCACCCGCAATGGCATCCCCCTGGCGTGGCTCAGTTCTGTTTACGAAGATTCGAGTTTAGCGGCTCTTTGGGGAGATTCGCGCGTTCGCCGAGCGCTCGATGAGGGACTCTTGCTTTTGCAGGACGATCGTCTGTCACTCACCCCACGCGAGAAGATTCGCGGCGACAGTTGGTCTCTTCTCTTGGCAGGAATTCTTCATCCGGAGTGACAGTCTGAAGGTTTGTTTGCTCAACCTGACTCGTGCTTGTCACTGTTCTTTGCAGGGATTTGACTGAAACAATCGCGAGCTCTGTTCTGTTTTGAGCAGCGGATCGAAAACAAGCCTCGTGTTCCTTGCAATAGAGTGCGTCTGTGTTCTCGTTGCATTGATAGCCCGTACGACGAGAAGTTTGGATGCTCCTCCGGGCTTTTGCGCGGCTGGCAGTTTGGAAACCTCCCAGTCGACCGTGACATTTTCAATTTTTCCATTCAACTTCTTCTCGATGTGCGAACCCATCGTGTCACAGAATGAGTCTGCAAAACTCATCCAGTCTGCTAGATTTTGATCGCCCTCGGTAGCGGACGCAGAGAAGACGTTCTTGACCGCGTTCTTGTGAAAAGCAGGTGCGCTCCTCTGGTTGTCTCGCCCAAAGAGACTCAAGGTCGTGCGCACCTCTGCTGATTTTGCAGACAAATGACCTGTCACTGCATCAACTAGAAAATATGATGCGATCCACGCTGAGATGCGGCGATCGGGAAAGCCACCCGCGACCCCCAAATGTGGCACAAATTCGTGCGTTCCCTTTTTAACCTGCCGCGCATTCACAGGAGTGAACGTGAATGAACCATTCAATTCTTTATCCATGGTTGGATAGTAAAATTCGCTCACTTCCAGTTCATCATCCGCAAGCCGGCTGCGCAGAGGAGTCATCATATTGGGCTCGCGGATACTCGGTGCGATGCCTCCGCGGATGGTTGGTACGGCTGCGAGAATAAAGCGTGTGGCAAAGGGATGTCCTTCAGCAATATGTTTGCGGTAGAGTGCTGAAGAAAGTATCCGGTCGATTGTTTGTTTCGAGCAGAAGACAACCGGATTGAGATTTTTATACATAGGCTGATTCTGCAGAGCCTCTTTGCTTCTCACTAGAGTTGCCATAGTTGTTGTGCAAAGGCCTGTCGCCAAAGGTGCATCGATTGTTTTTTTGAGTTTGTAATTTCCACCGTTGGGGCCCAATTCAACAAGATGGCGACGGGCATAATCGCCAAGTGAAAATTGCTTTGCGACAAAATCGTCTGCCGCCTGACCGATGAATTGTGTCTGCTTCTGCAGACCTGTGCTCAATTCTTCGTGGTTTTGATCTGCCAATGCTTCAATCTCTTTGAGCGATTCAAATTCGGGAAGTTCGTGAACGTATCTCACTCCCCGTGCCTGATAAGCCTTGAGTTCTGCATTTGCGATTGCCGAGGATATGGTTTTATTGACAAGCTGTGGAGTGAGTGTGGAGGCAAGGTGAATGGTAGCCGCAAAATCGACCAACACTTTGGAGGCATCAACCGTGGCACCCTTCCACCAATGCGGGGTATCATTGCCAAACAAATTTGAGATCAACGGTTGAAGAGCGTTTTGGTTGATGAAGTTGCTGCCCTGAGTCCAAAATGCCTGTCCGAAAAAACGGACAAGTTCGCGAAGATTGAGGTCGACTGAAAACGCGACAAATCGCATTGCATTCGCAATCAAGGTTGCCTCGTCAATGGAGAGGACATCCTGCGCAGTTTTGTTGGGAAGAAGATTTTTGTTGGAAAGAACCGCGCTCAGCACGGCCGTCGTGACGCTGCCTGAACTGCCGCCCAGCATACATCCGACGTATAGTCCGACGCGCTTTCCTTTTTGCGCGAGCGATTTTGCTTCGGCAATCCGAACATGAATCTGTTCTCCGACCCACGTGAGAGTTGCTGCGTAGTTGCCGCCGTTTCCCTGTGGCGCAAGACATTGCGCAAAAACAACATCGTAGCTTTTGGCGGAGTTCTGAACAGCAGTTTGTGCATCGGTGTTGCGTTTGCAGGCGGTCAATGGAAGCGAGGCTATGACCGCTGCTGCGGCGAATCTTGCGAATTTCATGGCTCATAGACTCCTGTGTTGAAGGTTGGGGTCAATGCTTTCGAATCGGATGAGGTTATCACACCAAACCGGCATCCAGCGGCGCTGGTACTTCCATGTGGTTGAGAATCATGTCAGTCAGTGCATCCAAACTTTCGACGGTGCCGATGTCTTGTACTGCAACCGATTCAACGGTCGGAGAATTTTCCAGATGGAATGCAATTCTCAGTGCATCCATTGGCACTGCCTGCGGGTCGTCCCGGTGGTTGAATTGCACGACGATCGGGAAGTCGGCAATCGATTTGTGCGCAAGACGGACGTAATCTTTGAGTTTTGTGAATTGTTCGGAACTCTGCGGCAGTTTCGATAGTCTGCTGTCAACAATGAACACTGCGCCGTCTGCCCCTGCCAACAGGGCAAGGTTCATGGAATCGAGCAGATTGTGATGCGGGAGTGTGTACAAATGAGCTCGCACGTCATGGCTGTGGTGTTTGCCGAGTGTGAGCGGAAGAAAATCAAAAAAGGGATTGCGGCTGGATACGCCGTGGAGGTCGAAGAGCCGCGTTGCAAGATCGCCCGCAGTTTGTTTGTAGAGGCTTTGCAGGTGTGTTGTTTTTCCCGCACCCTGGGCGCCAATAAGGAGTATTTTTAGATGTATTTCGTTGGTTTCTTCGTTGATCACTGCCACGGGTCGGTGCCTCACTGATACATCGGTTGAAATGCAAAAAAAGCACATTCGGGACGGAGCAGTGGGATGGGTTCCTCAAGTGCCACGGTGATTTCACCGGCACCCGCCGCTATCATACCACTTTCACCGGCACGCAGGACAACAGCATCGCCGTCTTTGCTGATGAGCTGGATTTTCCCTTCCCAGCAGGTCACCAACGAGAATTGCTCCGAGACAATTGGTGAGTACTTGTAGATTCCTGCCTTGCAAAAATACTGCACAGGGAATGGGTTGTGCAGATTGCCGGGGAAGATTTGCCCGTGAGTGAGTCTGCGGATGAGCAGCTGCTCGAGATCTTTGCCGCGCGGCAGTTCCCAATCGATGGCGCTGAGTGCTTCGTTGACGTGAAGCTCGCGCGGCTGGCCCTGTGGATCCTGCTCACCTTTACTGTTGTAGAGGCGTCCCCAATCTGAGAGGCGCCATGTTTTGCCTGCCTTTGCAGGCAAGACGTATTGCGGTTCTGCAATGAGTACTCCGGGGCCCGTGGCATGTACACAACCGGTCGGAATAGAGATGTAATCTCCTACTTTTGGATAGACCACGTGCATGACATCCCTTGGCCGATCCTGTCGCAGGGCGGTCATGATGTCATCTTTGCTGATGCCATCCTTGAAGCCCAAAAATACGTATCCTTCGCCGTTGGAATTGTTGAGAACAAGCCAGCTCTCCGGCTTGCCGCATTCATTTTCTTTGAGCATTGGATGCGAATGCTTTGGATGAACCTGAACCGACAAAGGTTCTTTTGCGTTGAGCCATTTGAGCAGGAGAGGACAGTGTGAACCGAAGTCGCGCGCCATCCGCGAGCCGAGGTAATATTCAGAATCATTCTTCAGAAGGTCCGTGAAAAATAGCTGCTGACCTGCTGAAATGTTCGTGGATACAACGGTGGATGGAAACTGCGCGTCTGTTGAAACTTCCCAACTCTCGCCAATGCGCTCCGGCCACCCTCCCTCGGGTTCCGGCAGACCTTTCACTTTGCTGACTCCAATCAGCTGGCCGGCCCACGGTGTCCGACTGACGGGCACAAAGTTATACGGGTTAAATTTAATGAGCGGGATTTTCATTCATCGACCTCTGACGTTTGATTTTTTTTGAATCAGTTCGACCAGCGCACGTGCTGCCGCAGTGTAGCCTGCGGCACCAAGTCCGACGACACCGCCGGTGACGACTGGAGCGACCATGGATGCGTGTCGGAACTCTTCGCGCGCTGCCGTGTTGCTCAGGTGAATTTCAATCACCGGAAGGCCTGTTTCCTGAACCATCGAAAGCGCATCACGCAGTGCAATGCTTGTGTGTGTCCATGCTCCAGGGTTGATGAGTATTCCGCCGACCGGAGAGTTGCCAGCATGGTGGTCGCGGACAATCTGATTGAGAACGTCGAGCACGACACCTTCGTGATTGGATTGCACCAGCTCCACTTCGTAGCGTGACGGCGAGCATTCGCGCTTCACCCGTTCGAGCAGGTCTTCCTGTGTTTCGTGGCCGTAGATCTTTGGCTCGCGCCGGCCAAGTAGACCGAGATTTGGACCATGGATGAGAAGAATTTTTATCATTTCTCACCCCGAGGTCTTGTTTCGTCGGGCCATTGAACCGCAGTGTTTTGCGGCACCGCATTGTGCGAATCGACACGGTCATCCATTTTTTTCAGTAGCGCCTCGAGGAATTTAAGTTTGCGTTCACGCTCTGCCTGTGCAGCAGACTGCGATGGTGCCTGCTGACGCGCAGGAGTCTGTGGTGCTCCATAGCGCTCTGCGGCAGCTTGTTTTGCGTCTTCCTGAAGTTTGTCGAGTTTCTGTCTGAGCGAAAGCTGACTCGGATTTTCTTTGAGGAGTCGTTCATAAATGCCGATCGCTCGTTCAAAATGTCCCTGACTTGCATAGATGTCAGCGAGTGTCGTGCTCTCAAGACTGTATGCCTGCTGCAAGGCGCGCTTGCGTGAAAATGCTTCCGGAGAGGTGATCAGCCGAAATGCACGCAGTTGCAAATAGCGATCGAGGTCGCCGCGGACATTGGCAAGTCCTGATCCGGGAGTAAAGGCCGGTGGCAGCAGCTGTTCGTTGATCCACGGCGGAAGGTCGGCAAAGATTCCAGAGTTGTCGAGCAGAGCAGGCTGAACGCTGACTCCTCCCGAGCCGAAATTCAGCAGTCCGTCCGAACCCACGGCGGGTCGCGTAAAGTTGTTCGCCGCAGAATCAGACTGTGCACTCGGAACTTTCCACTCCTCATTTTTGGCCGCAGATTGATTCTCTGACACAACCGATTGTGGAGATGCAGTTCGCTGGTTGAGCGCGAACGGATCGGCCGATGTGGTGCGCGCTTGCGGCTGGGCTTGCTGGGTTGAATCCGCTTTGCCCTGTGCAGTTTGCCCGTCGGGCGGAGTGATGCCAAATCGTCTGAGATCGGCGAGAACTATGTTGCGTGCAGATGTGAAGTCACCTAAATCGATATACTCTTTTGCGGAGCGGGTGAATTCATCCATGGGTGTTAATGCACGAAGGACTTCGACCGTGGTCAGGACTTTTGTCTGATCGTGATTAAGCAGAGCGAGTTTGAGCTGCAGGCGCTGTGCCATCAGATTTTCCATCGACTGCGAGAGGGCCAGCTCAATTTCCTTTTGAGCCTCGCTGAACATTCCACGCGAATAGTAGTCACGGCCGAGTGCCACTCGCGCTGCCATGTAGTTAGGAAAGCGTTTGACCGTGTCCTCAAGCAGGACGATGGCTTCATCGATATATCCGCGCTTGCGGAGAATGTCTGACGATGCGACAAGGGTTGTCGCTTTGGGGTCTTTATCAAACTGTTCGATCAGTTCTTTTTCTTGGGGAGTGAGACCGCTGAGTTGAGACCAAAGAGATTTGAAGTTCAAAGCCATGCGGGCGGTATCCTCGCTCGAGAAGAAAGGTTCCTGAGAACCTCTCCAGAATACCAGAAAGCCGCAGCAATCAGAACTGTAGAAAAGATGTCATTATCTGATAATCTGGTCTTGCTGGACAATGTGTTCGAGTGTGACCTTGATGGCCTTGCTTGCCAAGGGGCCACTGGTCGCATAAAAAAATCCGCCGGTCGACTTCTTTGCGTCGGGACAAGTCCAGTCGTATCGGAAGCGGGCTGTTCCGCACGAGTCGGTCGCGCTGTCAGTTTCCCCATCAACGCGTTTGAATCCACCTCCATCAGACGATTGGCTCGATCCAATAAACTGGTCGGTAATCGCAAGCGCAGGCTTTGCAAATCCCTGTCCATCGAGGACCGTCGCAGTGAAATAGATCACTCCTGGGGCTCCCAGCTTGTCACATTTGAGGTCGACAACTTCAGGTGACACCAAAAGCTGCCACTTTTTGCCATCGGTGTCTTGTGATGAGGCAACGTACTTCGGGTCCTTGAACGCCTTGCAGCGGCCCGTTCCTTCTTCCACTGTCGAGCAGCTCTGAATTCCCATAAAGGTCAACAGGGGAATCAAAAGACATCCCAGTTTATGTATATCTCGTGAGAAGTAAGAACGGGTGGATTTTTTCACAAATCACCTCCGTTGAGGTTGTTGAGGTTGTTGCCTCCCGACGCGCCACTGTCATCCGCTGGAGCATCGCCCCCGCCGTTGTTGCCAAGGTTGTTCAAATCGCCCGCATTGTTGCCTGCGCCGCCTCCGCCAGCGTTGCCGCCACCGTTAAGGTTATTCAGGTTGTTTGTACCGCCAAGATTGTTTGCGGCGTTGGTTGTGGTGCCGCCAGCGTTGCCCAGATCAGCGCCGTCGCCTCCGCCTCCAACGTTGGTACCAAAGTCATTTGCGTTGCCCAGATTGTTGACTCCACCGGCGGGCGGAGGTGTGACAACATTCGTTTTTCCGGCCGCACCGGCGTTGTTGATCGGCGCAGCTGTGTTGCCTGAGCCGTCGCCGTTGTTGGAGTTGGAGTTGTTTGAATTGTTCGAAAAGCCATTGCCACCATTTGAGTTTCCGAAGCCATCTTCTCCGCCGGTGTTTGTTGAACCGTTGAGCAGCGGCAGATCCGCTTTGGCCGCCGGACGTCCTTGCCCCCCCGGCAAGATGCGGGGAGTGATGAGAACCATCAGCTCACTGCGGAAAGTCTGTTCTTCATTGGTTCTGAACAGCGCTCCAATGATTGGCAGCCTGCCAAGAAT
>JBEDKY010000450.1:0-6631 GCA_041171905.1 Pseudomonadota bacterium | reverse complement strand
GAGGTTGTGTGTGCTTCATCTGAAGCCGGCACTTCTCAGTTGAACCCACAAGCACGGGGTTCGCATCAGAGCTCGCGTGTTCTCCACACGAGATGATGGTCAGTAAACCGAGAAGCCTTTTTTCAGTAAGAACTTTCTCACCTATGCACTTTTCAAAGAACCGCACTCCGTTTCCGGAGCGCTCGGGGTGGTACCACCACGGATACAGGTCGTCAATGGGAAGAGAAAAAAATACAGAATTTCTCGTCAGGGACTTCTTTTTTTATAAGTTTATGCAATTCTTTTGGGTAGATAAGCGAACAGCAATCCGCCACGAAGCAGCCACCTGCAGTCCTTCAACTGAGGCTTCAGGCCATGGTTGGATGTTCTTGGAGTTGGTATCCATGAGGTCATCAGTTCGATTACTCAAATATTCGCTGACAACACTCTTCGCGTCGTCAGTCGGATTTGAAGGTGCAGCGCGTGCCGACCTCGCAACGTCTGTCAGTACAAATCTTCAGAGCAACTCTCATTCATCTGTTCTTTCGCTCGATGCTGAGAAGAAATTCTCCTTTTTGGACGTGAAGGGCGATTTGTCGAATGAAATAGCGTCAACCTTCAAAAACCCTCAAAACGCAGCAATGTACCAAAATGGAACAATTTCAGTTACCTTTCCATTTTCCTACAAACCCATGGCTTCTTTCACAGGAACGAATTCAACGAAAGAAAAGTCGACAACCGTGGGCGGAAAGACTGGTTTGACACTGCCGCTGTTCAACGATTCATTAAAAATCGATTGGACACCTGCCGCATCAATCAGACGTACCACGCTCAAAGCAGGACGCAGCGCCGCAAAAAACAAAAAAAACTTCACACCTGCAATTGACCAGATCGGACTCGAGCAATCGCTGACTTTGTCGTTCAAAAACAACGCTGACAGACAAAATTCACTGTCATTATTATATCATATTTATGACTATCCAACCGACTTGGCTCTTTTGAAGAACATCCTCAGCAAATCGAACTTGTCGAAAAATCCGAAGAAGAAATCATCCAATGTGAGCGAGAGTCTGAGCGTCTTTTCAAAATCACTTCTCGGTATGTCGCTCACCGCCCAGGTTGTTGAAAATTTAGAGTTGAAAGCCGATTTTTATCAAACGGTTTACGAATTAAGCGGTGCTCGGACCGACTATCTCATTTCCAACGTAACTTACACTCTCTCAGATGAACTCGATGTCAGCTTGCAATCCGAAATACTTTTGAATGAACCACGTTCCGAGGTTTGGACTGTATCGCTTCCCTATGCGCTGAATTCGAATATAAGCCCAGAAATAGGAGCATCGTGGAGCAAAAACGAAACGGAGACTCCATGGAGTCTCCTCATTTCGCTCGGCTACTCTTTTGAGGACGATTCACAAACTCCTACAGCTGAAAGCCGAATCCGATAAGTGCTTCCTGCTCATGCGGCTCAGTTTTGGGGAACTTCAAGAAGTAGAAGTTGTACTCAACCGTTGCCGTGAATGCCTTGAGCAGGCGCGCGTTGAAGCCAGCCGTGGCGACAGCATGATAGCGAATGGGATCTTTGACTGAAGACTTGGTTCCTTTGACGTTGTCGGTCACGTCGACCAGCCGCTCGCGGGCACGGACACCTGCGGCAAGATTGAGTCGGAAGAAATTTCCAATCCGCGGCTGTATGGCGAGTTTCGCCTGCGCGAGGCGCTGCTCTTCGCTGTACTTGTACGTTGCATCTTGCGCATTGGGGTCGACGTTTGCGTCTTTGGCAAAATCAATGTCACCGTATTCGTCCCGCATGGCGACAGCCTTGCGCGTTTGATCGAGTTTGTTGGTGCCGCCCTGCAGCTGCAGATTTAAAGCACGTGTGAGGCGCATGTTGATTCGCAGTCCGTAGGTTGTTCTTTGCGCGACAGTTTCTTCTGTTGCTTCGCTGGATGAAGATTTTTTGCCGACCTGGTTCGGCTTAATGGATTTAGTTGAGCTCACAGATGCATAGGGCACAATTTGCAGCGCACCGGCGGCGTGCGCAGGAACAGTCACCGCGGCAGCGGCCGCCACGGCAATTGAAGCGATTTTTAGGCGCAAGCAAATAAACATTGGGGTTTTCCTCCTGCTTCTCTGGGTCCTATCGGCTGGAGAGGACTGATTAATGAATGCACCCGTGCCAAATTGTGGACGGAACCTTTTGACCCTGCAGAGAAAACGACCGAAGATACCTGTGAGTACGACACGTTTCAGGGGCGTTACTTTGAGCAGGATCGTTTTTTGCGATACCGATCTGCGGGCAAAACTGCATTACGCGCACATCGATGCAATCGAGCTGGGCGCGGTTGATTGCAGCTATGACGTGATTGAAGACCAACCCACCTCAGCCATCTGTCAAGAAATGGCAGAGGACGATGCGTGTTATTACATCACTGACCCTGCGGGACTGTTGAACGCGGTGACCAAGCACGGGCTTGTGACCGACCACCGTACAATTTTGCTGCTTTCCGAGAAAGACAACTCTTTGCTGGCTCCCATCAGTCAGCATCTCGGGAATTTGCGCTACATTTTAGGTGCGCCGAATCCTTCGCTGCTGCGTGGTTTCATTGCCGCAATTCTAGAGTTCGAACTGAGCAAACAGATCCGCGGCGTAGTGCCGCGCCTGCTCAATCCGGCGGGACTTCACAACCGCTCGATCGTCATGACTGACACCACCAAGCGTTCCAGCGTGCAGGAAGCTGTGGTTGGATTTTTTACCGATCAGCTGCAAATTCACAAAAGCTCACTGGTCAATGGAATCAGCAGCTATCCCAAATATATGGGCGATGTCGTCGATGAGTTTTTGATGAACGCGATTTGGGATGCTCATCCGATTCGCCGAACAACAGATCGCTCGGTTCCGCCGCAGCTCGACGAAGGCGAAAAAATTGAGATTGACTGTCATTGCGACGGTGCGAACCTCACCCTTTCGGTGACAGACTTTCACGGTTCTTTCCCGTCCTCTGCGGTAGGAAAGCCGGTGCGGTATGCACTAGGTTTCAAAGATGAACCTCAGCTCAATGAAGGCCCCGGTGGTGCCGGTTTGGGTCTTCTCATGACTCTACAGAAGGTGGCGGCCCTCTCGATTGAGGTCGAGGCTGGTCAGATCACGCGCTCTGTGGCAGTCTTACGCGGCGACCAACCTCTGCGTGAAATGCAGCGGCGTCCGCGCTCGGTCCTTGTTTTCGAAAAGAGATAATCCATGCTCTCTTATAATTCTACAGTCGAAGACCTGCTCAGTGCCTTTGAGCGGATGACACAAGACTTTCCTTCAGACGTTCCATGGTGCGTTGATATTGGAAAGAAAGATGCAAACTACACAGTTGCCTTTGGTTCGGCGATTCACGGCAACGAAACGGGAAGCCTTCCGGCTGTGCTTTCCCTGCTTGCCGAACTCAGTGAAGAATCTGAGCAACTCAATGGACGATATTTGTTTTTTATCGGTAACCCCGCTGCCGTGCAGGCCGGTTGCAGATTTGTTGAACGCGATTTGAACCGCTGCTTTGATTTGAAAGAATCAACGACGCTGGAAGGCAAGCGATCGCACGAACTGGCTCGCCTGCTCGCTCGTGCCGACTTGTTCATCGACTATCATCAGACGAATCAACCGGCAGTCTTCCCATTCTTTACGTTCGCCTATCATGAAGAATCGTACCGCTGGGCCGTTCACATGCGTGCCGCCGATCACTTCGTGACCCGCGACATGAAAATTGCGTTCTCCAGCGAGGGTATGTGCGGCGACGAATGGGTACGCAAACGCGGCAAACCTGCCGTCACACTCGAGCTCGGCCGTGCCGGACTTTCACACTCTGCATATCAAATTACCCTGGCGAGCCTTCAGCGGATCGTTGGATTCGTTGAGACAGAACTTGCGCATGGCCGAATGCCTGCACCGGCTCTGCCATCCCAACACGAAGACCTCAAGTTCTTTCAGGTGATACGCAAGTTGCCGTGGCCCGGTGATGGCGCAGCGCTCAATCCTGGTTTTGAGAACTTTCAGTTCGTCAAAGCCGGAGAAGAACTCGGATTATCTGCACCTGAAATTAAACTCACCGCTCCGGTGGATGGCTATTTGATGTTCCCAAAATATCCGAAAAGAGGAACCGACGGAAAGCCGATCGAGGCTCAATCGGGCGACATCGTGCAAATCATCCAACCGCTGGAACGCCACCCCCGCGAACTGTGGGGCTAACACACTTCAGGCAGACTTCAGTGCAGGCGTGGCTTTTGCCGCAGCCTTCTCCTGCTTTTCTTTTTCTTTGAGAAGAAACTGCTGATAGGACTCAAAATCGCTACAGTCCTTGGTGACCAATTTTGGCACATGCGATTCCAAACCGAATTGATTGATCATACGTGCGAGCAGGCAGTCCACGTCATCCGGATTGCATTTTATTTCGATGAGTTTTTCCACCCTGAGTGCAATCTCGTCGAGTTTTTCGAGCTCGGCGAAAAAGAGAATTTCCTCCCAAATCTTCCCGCCCAATAGCGGCTGCCTCGTAAAAATCTTTGCCATGACTTCAGCGCACTCATCATAAAGGGAGAATTTTTTTAAAAAGTACACATAGTCACACAGCACGCGCAGCTCTGGAAGTTCATCCTTCAGAAGTTCTTGGAAGAGCGACATCACTTTGGTTCCGGCACCCTGAGCGTCACTCAAAAAAATGCGTGCCAGTTCGACTTTAAGCTTTTGCCGTCCTTCGGATTTCAGGCGCTTTAAAATCAGTTCTGCGCCATTCAAGTCTTTTTTAAGCAATGCCAAAGTATATTCGTGGGCGTACTTCACCTGCAAATCGGCCGTCTTAAAAATATAGGGACCCACAGCTTCATTGACTTCCAGCAATTGAAATGGTTTGCGGATCGTGCCGGAAAAACCGAGGCTGCGGAAACAGCGGCTCATCACCGTTTCATCGGTAGGAATAATCAAAAAATAGTGAAAAAGCTGGTTGCCGAGCATGCGAAAAATACGCTCGAATTTTCTCAGACCGTCTGAAGACTCGCTGTCGTGATCAATAAATATCAACGGCCACTGACTCGCATAAACAATGTTCGAGACGTCAGTCATACTCTCGGTGCAGAGAAAGTCCCGCAAGCCGGCCTTCGCCAGCGTCGCGCGCAGATCGCGAACGAGCGCCTGTGATTTGCGTTCGTCCGCTATGAGTACTGCACGTTGTTGGATGCTCACGCCGGCTGGCCCCCCGCAAATTACCTGCCCTTTGAGCCTAATATGGAAGAAAGGTTCCTGCGGGTGAAATTTTTATACTCAGACGTTCAAAGTGATGACTGCCGGCAGAGCGCAATGTTCCACAAGCCGCGAGATTGGCTGCTGAGCGGCCGCGGATGCCGGCTCAGGCGTCTGCCACGCAGAGCGCCAGCCCCTCGGCCAGCACGTCGCGCGGAAGGTGGCGCCCAATAAAGACCATCTGCGTCTTACGCTCTTCGCCTGCTGCCCATTCGCGGTCGGGCGAACTTCCAACGGTCATGTGAACGCCCTGAAAAACGACGCGCAGCGGGTTGTCTTTGATGTGCAACACACCTTTGCTCCGCAGAACCTGCTCACCCAACTCATTGACGAGAAGCGCCATAAACTTATTGAGCTTTTCCAAATCGAGCGGACGTTTTTCTTCGATGTAGATACTTTGAATTTCGTCGTCATGAGAATGTTCGTGATACTCAACCATGATCGATGGGTCGATCTTGACGCGATCCTGCAGGTCGAAAGCCGAAATTCCCAAAACATCGGAAATGGGCAGTGAGCATTTTTGCGTCTTGAACATCTTCGCAACACCGTTGATGCCGCGGATCAGTTTTTCAGCCTCGCCCAATTCGGCGGGACCGACCATGTCGGTCTTGTTGAGGATAATGACGTCAGCAAACCCAATTTGATCTTGAGTCTCGCGGACAGTTTTGAGGTTTTTACCAATGTGAAACGCGTCCACCACGGTGAGAATCGCATCGAGGTAGTAGTGCCTTTGCAAATCTTCGTCCATGAAGAAGGTCTGCGCCACCGGACTGGGATCCGCCATGCCCGTCGTCTCAATCACAAGATGGTCAAAATCAACATTGTTCTTGAGAAGATCTTTTGCCGCACGAGTGAGGTCGCCGCGGACCGTGCAGCACAAGCAGCCGTTGTTCATGACCTTGAGCTCTTCCCCCAGTGTCTGCACCACCAGCTCGGAGTCGAGGTTGACGTCGCCAATTTCATTGAGAACGACGGCAATTTTTTTCCCGTGCGATTCAGTGAGCATGCGGTTGAGCAAAGTGGTTTTGCCAGAACCAAGAAATCCCGTGACAATTGTGACTGGAATTTCTTTTCCACCAACGGCAGCACCAGCACTTTTTGGTTCTTGAACAGGTACGAACATGACAACCTCCGAGCTCGAACGACCTCCCATATCCGAGTGTCAGACATTGGACAACTGACGCCTGCTAAAGTGAGCCAGATAAATTCCGAAGCATGTCTTAGGACGTGAGGTGACCTAGACAGGGAGGGTCGGATGAAAAAGAGTCTGAAGATTGCGGCTTTGGGGTTGGTGGCTCTGGCACCCGTAACGGTGAGTCTCGCTGCGAGCAACGCAGATCGTGTGGGTCTGGGTTTCCGAAAGAGCCAAGAGCA
>JBEDKY010000449.1:0-15331 GCA_041171905.1 Pseudomonadota bacterium | reverse complement strand
GCGTGAACCGTGCACTGGAACCTCCTGACAATTTCGTTCTGCAGACTAAAAAACTAACATTCCTAGGAAAACAACTGTAGTTCAGGCGTCAAAAGCCCAAAACGACAGCACCGGAGCTGTGCCTCGTAGCACACTCCGGCGCGGGTCGCAAGATTTCGCGAGCGCGAAATCTCAGTTGTTCAACTCACTGTGCTGCGTCTGAGGCCGCAAGTGCACCAGCCTGCGCCTCTTCGGGGCATCCGTTGAGTTTCTCCTTGTTCAGCACAGCATCACTGACCGCGCAAAGCAGCTTAGGTGCATTGATGCGCCAAATGTCGTTCTTGTTGTTAAGAATCTTCTGTTTGCTCTTGGCAAACGCCGCCCATGAGCCGTCGTCGCCATTGACAGTGTATTTGTACTTAGACCCGGGGAGTTGCCGGAACGCAAAATCTGTCCCGCAATCGACTCCTTCCGCACATTCTTTCGCGTTGCCATCACCAGGAAAGAATTTGTCGTTTGCATCCTGGTAAGCAGACTGTGCAAGATAGATGCTGTTCAGATTCGCTTTCGCCTCGGACTGGACGCCGCGCGCTCGGAAGGCCTGCACACGCGGCCCCGCCACTGCAGCCAAGATGCCGATAATCGCCACAACGACCATCAGCTCGACGAGCGTAAAGCCGGCTGAAGAGCCGACAAACGAAGTGTTGGTTGGGTTTGATTTTCTCATTTCCGCCTCCTTCGAAAGCGTGCGCCTCCATCTGGAGACTGTTTCGGCGGGGCCTTTACGAACTTTAGGGGATTATCTTTCGCTGCGGGGATATTGAACCTCAATCCAGCGTCCGTTCAGCGGGCTGCGCATCTCCCACACTTCTCCAGAGTGTGATTGCTGCTGCGAAATAAGCATTCTGCAGGCGTCGTCGGTGACTGTTATCTTTCCGTGACCCTGTGGAATGTCGATGGTTAATTGGGGAATCGCCAAGCCGGGGAGGCGGCCCTTCAAGGCTTCGAAGATTTCTCTTGCGGTGCTCAGGCGAATGCGGAAGTGCGCGGTACCCTTGGCTAAATCTGGATAGTGCAGGTAATAGGGCTTTATTCCGTTGCGATAAAGGGCACGAAAAAGCTGTTCTAGGTCGGCAGTCGAATCATTGACGCCCCTAAGTAACACTGACTGTGACGCCAGCGGGATGCCCGCTGATCGCAGACGGGCGATGGCGGCCAGTGCGTTCTCATTCAATTCACTGGCACAGTTGGTGTGGATGACAACCCAAACCATTTTTTGCAGCGCCGCAAGGCGTGCGCATAATTCCGGAGTGATTCTCTCTGGCAGCGCCACCGGCACGCGTGTGTGGAAGCGGAGAGATTCGACGTGAGGAATTTGCTCGATGCGCCGCAGATGCGGCTCCAGACGGGCGTCGGTCAGCACCAGCGGATCGCCGCCGGTAAAAATCACTTCGCGGATGTGCTCGTGCTGTTCGATGTATTCGTATGCGGCCTGAAGAGCCTCGTAGCTGAGGTTCTCCTCACTGTGTGAAACCTTGTGTCTGCGGAAACAAAAGCGGCAGTAGACGGCACACTGGTATGTGATTTTGACCAGCACCCGATCCGGATAGCGGTGCGTCAAACCCTGCACAGGTGAAAACACCTCATCGCCAATCGGGTCTGCGAATTCCTCAGCTGCGATATCAACTTCTTCGCCCGAGGGAATGAATTGGCGCGAAAGTGCAAGGTCTCCGTCTGCAATTCCCGAGTGGAATGCCAGCGGGACGCGCACGTCGAGCGCCGCTTGTGCGCCGCGTAATGCCTCGCGCGGAGTGTTTGGGTCAAGCCAGCCGCGCTCGGCAAGCTGGTCGAGCGTCACAAGTCCTGCCCGCAGTTCACGGGCCCAGGAAGAGGCTTGTGCAGATTTTTCAAGCGATGTGCTCGTCATAAAGGTCAGAGTTTGAACGAATCCGTCAGCTGAGTGAGATTTGCGGTGTTGGTCGTGCTGGCCTGTCTGACTTCCAGAAAACTTGCCGTTGCATAACCCGCCTGAATGAGATTGACGTCCTCGTCGATTTTTTCGCTGCCGCGGCGGGCCTGACCGCCGATCAGGTACACCGAGGTTCCCTGCTGGCTGAGCTCTTGGGTTGTGAGTTTGTGCGCCGTAGGGACGTAGACGCTGATGGAGCCGCAGGCAGCTGTGCGCAGGCCCTTCATCTGCAGTCCGGGATGATTGAGATTAAGCACTTCGAGTTTCGGCCAGCGGATAGATTCGCTGCGTTCTGCAAACCACAGGGCGAGCTCAGCGGCATTCTGGAAAGCTTTTTTCATCAGTTCCTGAGTCGTGCATCCCTCAAGATCAACCGACACTGCAATCGCTCTGTGGCCCAGAGAAGCGGCCTCGGTGGCTGCACCGACTGTACCGCTGTAGTTGACGTCCCAGCCGACGTTCAGACCATGGTTGATTCCCGAGATCACCAGATCAAACGTCGTGTCTTTGAAGATGTCGCGCAGAGCCAGGAAGGCACAGTCGGCGGGTGTGCCGTAAACGGAGTAGGTTTTTTCGTCGATTTTGCGCACCAGTACTGGACGGAAAAATGTCATTGCATGTGATTGTCCGCTGCGTTCTTCATGCGGAGCAACAATTGTGACGTCGTGTCCGGCCGCTTTGAGTGTTGCTGCCAATGTTTGGATACCCATTGCTTGGTATCCGTCATCGTTACACAATAGGATCCGCATTTGAGTGCTCTCCGTGTTAAGAAGGTGGCGGTGTGATACCCACATTTTTATACTCTGCCAAGCAACGGCTTGTGCAAGTTTCGCGCTTGCTGGCCATGCTTTGGCTGGTGTGTTGCCTATTCGAACATCTCGGGCCCGCTCTCACAACCCGAACAGCACATGCAATTGACGCAGTCGTTTATCCGCCGGCGGGGCAATTTGCGGTGAAGGCCTCCGCGCCTCACATTGCGAACATCGAAAAATCCCTGCGGGTCATCACTCAGTCCCCACACCCGATGGGCAGTCCGGAACAAAAGCGTCTTGCACGGTGGATGACCGAGCTGCTGGGTGCACGCGGCTGGAAAGCAGAAGAGCAGCGTTTTTCGGTGAAAACTCCGACTGGCAATAGCAAAGATAAGAGTTTGGTCACGCGAGTCGGTCGCAATGTTGTGGCCTCGCGTGCAGGAGTGGATGACTGCGCATTCATCATCGGCGGCCATTACGACAGCAAGTATTTTCCAGAGGGGGTGAAGTTCGTCGGAGCCAATGACGGCGGTTCATCGACGGCACTCATGCTCGAGCTTGCAAGGCTTTGGATGCATCCCGCCCATGCGCTTTCTCCGAAGCAAAAATCCGGTGGAACGTGGTTCGACTGTGATATTGTTTTGGCTTTTTTTGACGGAGAAGAGGCATTCCTGCCGGAGTGGACCGATGGTGAACGGTTGTTTGGGCAGCGTGACAATCTCTACGGTTCAAGAGAATTTGTGAACAGACTTCCGCGCAGCGGACAGACACTCCTTTGGAAGAAAAAGCCGGTCCGTCTGTTTGTGAATCTCGATATGATTGGCCATAAAAAACAAAATCTTTTTATTACGGAAGGCAGCGACAATCTGCTTTCCGAGCAGTTCATCGCCCTGCGCGGAAGTGTGCCCATCAAAAAAGTTCCGCTCGCTGTTGAGGATGATCACATTCCGTTTATGCGGCTGGGCATTCCGTTTATTCACGTCATCGACTGGACCAACCTGCAGGAATGGCACACGCCGCAGGACACTCTTGATATCGTTTCCGCCGAGCGCATTGCTGCGCTTATTGAGGTTGTGATGAAATTCACCGAGCGTAAGAGGCCCTGAATATGGCAAAGTGGATGACGATTCTCGGCGGTGCGCGTTCTGGCAAGACCGATCTTGCAGCGCAGATGTGCAGGCACTTCGGCAAGGTGGCGTGGTGGGGCACAGCCCTGCAGCAGCCGCAGGACCCTCTGTGGGAGGAAAGACTGCAGGCGCTGAAATCATCGCGGGACCCGAACTGGACAACCTTTGATGGGCCGTGGTCTTGGCCCGCCGATGCCGCCGGCGTTCTGCCGCAAACCACCGGCTGCGATCTTTTTGTCATGGATTGTTTGAATCTCTGGTTGGCTGCGCACATTCAACGCGGAGCATCGCGCTATTCACTGAGTCAGCTGCGGGTGCATCTTGAAATTGAATTTTCGCAGCTCACAGCAGCACTTTTGGCACAATCCTGTCCGGTTTTGCTGGTCAGCGCCGAAGTCGGCTGGGGAGTGGTGCCGGCTGGCGAGGTGGGACGGCTCTTTCGCGACTTGCTCAGCGACTGGAATCGCCAGATTGTAGGGCAATCTGATTTCGGTGTGACAATGCAGGCAGGCCGGGCGTTTGTCTGGCCTGCTGGCAAGACTTCGCTGCCTCCCGAGGGAGTTGAGGTCCGGTGCGTCGATGAGCGACATCTCAGTCGCCTACTTTCCGCAGGCTAATCTCTTGCGCGCCCGCCATTTGGTTGCCTATTTTCACTGTGAGACGTAAACACGGCTTGCCAGTTTTGCTACTTTTGCGAAACGTGAATACTGCGAGGAATCCCGTGGTCCACAGACCAAACGATCTTTTGCGTCTCAGTGAAAAATCCCAACGTGTGCAGGTGATGTTCGATCGCATCGCTGAGCGTTACGATCTTCTCAACCGATTGCTCAGCGCGCGCCAGGACGTGCGCTGGAGAAAAGCGCTTGTCGCCCAGTTGCCGGTTCTGCCCGACAGACAAGGAGTGCTTTTTGATATCGCGTGCGGAACCGGAGATGTGATGATCGCCGTCGCACGCGGACGTCCTGATTATGCCGAGCTGCGCGGGTTTGACATCTCTTTTGAGATGCTCCGTCGCGGCGAAAGTCGGCCTGAACTCGGAAAATGGATGCGCAAGAGAAATCTGCGCTGCACGTTCACACAAGCGTCTGCGGAGGCACTTCCTGCCGATGCGGCCAGTGCACATGCCGTGACAATTGCGTTCGGCCTGCGCAACGTTGACAACCGCGAGCAGGCTCTGCGGGAAATGCATCGTGTTCTGAAGCCGGGGGGACGTTTGATGGTTTTGGAGTTTTTCCAACCCCACAGTACACTGTTCGGCAAAGCTTTCGATTTTTATTTTAAGAATGTGCTGCCCAAGGTGGGCGGGCTGATTTCGGATCGGGACGCGTACCAATATTTGCCCGCGTCGGTCGGAAGTATGCCGAGTGCTGAAGCGTTTGCCCAGACACTCGCGGGTATTGGGTTTATAAACGTGAAACAGCAGATGTGGCTCTCGGGAGCGACACGACTTTTTGTTGCCGATAAAGCTTGATTTAAACACAGAGGAGTATTGACCATGGTGAAGCGTCCTAAGATTGCGATTGTAGGTGCGGGTGGAAACGTGGGTGCAGCGGTTGCTCATTGGGCTGCGACCAAAGAATTGGGCGAGCTCGTTTTGATTGACCTCAAGGGCGATGTGGCCAAAGGCCGCGGACTCGACCTCACCCAGTGTGGTCCTTTTGAAGGATTCAACAACGCATTTACAGCCGGCAGCGACCCTGCTCTCATGCAGGATGCCGACGTCGTCGTGATGACCGCCGGCGTGCCGCGCAAGCCTGGCCAGAGCCGCGAAGAGCTCGTCAACATCAACGCCGGAATCGTCAAAGAAATCTGTCAGAACGTGAAGAAGTTCGCACCAAATTCCATTCTCATCGTGGTCTCCAATCCGCTTGACGCAATGGTCTACGTTGCAAAACAGGTCACCGGTTTTCCTCGTGAGCGCGTGATTGGTTCGGCAGGAACGCTCGACTCCGCGCGCTTCCGCACCAACATCGCTCTCGCAACCGGCGCATCTGTTGAAGACGTGCATGCAATCGTTTTGGGAGCGCATACCGATAAAGACATGGTGCCGGTCATCTCGACGGCAATGGTCGGCGGTGTACCGCTCAATAAAATGCTGACTGCTGAGCAGGTCAATGACGTTGTTGAGCGCACCAAAAAAGGCGGCGCAGAATTGACTGGACTGATTGGCACATCGGCTTGGCTTGCGCCGGGTTCCGGCACTGCACTGATGGTTGAGGCAATTGTCCGCAATCAGGGCCGCGTTCTTCCTTGCTCGGTTGAACTCAAGGGCGAATTTGGCGTGAGCGACTGCTTTGTTGGCGTTCCGGTCAAACTGACCAACAAGGGTGTCGAGAAGATTTATCAGTTCGAACTCAGTCCTTCGGAAAGCGAAGCGTTCAAGAAATCAGTGGCGGCCAACGTCGAACTGATGAACATCACCAAGGGCTTTCTGTGACCGCTGACGGCAAAAAGCCTGCACCTCTCATTCCTCCTCAGGTGCAGGGTCTCGAACAGACGCAACAGTCATTCATGGACTATCAGCTCCGCGCCTTCGGGCAGCGGAGCGCGTCTTTTTTTGCGCTTGAACTCGCAGGAGAGTGCGGCGAGTTGGCAAATCTTGAGAAAAAATTGTGGCGCGATCCAAATTCAAACATCGACCCTCAGCACATCGCCGATGAGGCTGCCGATGTGTTTATTGCGCTGATGAATTACTGCAACGCGCGCGGCGTGCAGCTCGAAAGTTCAGTTCAGGGCAAACTGCAACGCATTGAAGAGCGCCGCCTGCGCGGTGCGATGGGGCCTGTTCAGTCAATTTCCTGAACAGTGAAGATGTTCGAATTGCGCGCCGAAACGCTCGATGCCGTCAGCGAAACAAAAACAATTTTGTCGCCTTTGCTGAAGCCGAACGAATGGTGAAGTTTGATTTTGGTTTCGGCGAGTATTTGGTCGAACGGCAGACTGCTGTCGATGGTCATGCCACGCACAGAATTGACCAAAGCCAACTGGCGCATGATGTTCTCGTTGTACGAGATTGCAATCACTTCGACCGGAGTGCGCAGTGAGGCCAGACGGAATGCCGTGTATCCACCCTCGGTGAGGCAGACGATTGCGCGCGCGCCAATCTCACGTGCGACTTTCAGTGCACCGTAGGCAATCGCATCTTCGTCTGATTTCACCTGAAACTGAACGCGGTTCCAGTTCGCTTCAAGAAACGGAGCAGCGTTGACCAGCGTCTCCTGTGACATTTCTGCAACCAGCGGACCGAACGGACCTTCGGTGACTTCTTCAGCCAGCAGAAGGGCATCAGCACCATCAGCCGCGGCATTGGCCATGTCGCTGACTTCCGCACGTGTGGGATTGGGATTGACCCGCATGGAGTACATCAGCTCGGAAGCAACGATGACAATTTTTGCGGCCTGATTGCAGCGCGCAAGCAATTCTTTTTGGATGATTGGCAAGCCGTTGGGCGGTACCGACAGGCCGAGCTCAGAGCGGCTCAGCAACACTCCGTCCACGCAATCCAGAACGGCTGGCAGGAGCTCGAGTGATTCGCGCGAATCCACTTTCCAGATCCAGCGCGGCGGAAGTGTTGCTTTGCTGTCGCGCACCGCAGGCCCAACCGGAATGCTCGGATGGCGGAGCGAACCTTGTCCGGATTTTTCCGGAAGGATGCGCGCCTTGAGCTGCAGAAGTTCGTCTTTGCTGCGCAGTCCGTTGACGATCACATAGTCTGCCACGTCGTCGAATTTGTTGCGGATCACTTCTTCATCCTGCGGCAGCAGCGGCAGCATATGACGAGAGAGCTGAGTAGAGTGAACGTCCATTCCCGAGAGAAGTTGTGTTGGCTGCGACGCAACGACTTTCAGACGCTGTTCGCTGCCGTTGCTTTCATTGCCGGTCACCTCAAGGATGGTTTGACCGTAGGAAACAGTCAGCTGAGTTCCGACAGTCATCTTTTGAGCGACGTCTGGCGCACTCAGCACGATTTCAATTTCCGAAGGATGCGGCAGTTTGTCTGTATGAACGCAGGCGTCGTAATCGGCCCGCAGCAGAACGTTGAAGGTTTCACCGGCGGCAATGTCACGGCTTCCGTTGGGTACCCTCAGTCGCGCACGGCGGCCGACCAGACTGCACACAAAGGGCATGAGACCCGAGGGCGTCGGGCGGTGCTGCACCTGACGGAGATGTGCGGAGATATCGTTGCGCAGCGCTTGGAGCTGCGGCAGCAGGTTTGGTGAAACGGTGACCCTGAGACCGTCGACGTGCAAGTCACACAAGTGAGCCGCCAGTTCACCGCGTGCTTTTCGTTCAAAAGAAGATTCCGACAATGACCAGAGGATTTTCGTTTTGGGAAGAATCTGATGCTTGTGTGCGTTGGCGGCAACGTCGTTCATTGTCGGGTGTCCTTATTGTGATTTCCGGCGGCTGCAGTTGTTGGGCGTCAGACAGTCTGCAAACAGCTCCATCCGATGGGTTTTAAGCCTGAAACCCAGCCGGCTGGCAATTTGCTCCTGCAGGTTTTCAAGAGATTCGTCGCAAAATTCAACAATACTGCCGCACTGGTTACAGATTAAGTGGTCGTGATGTTCTTTGTCGGGGCTGATAAACTCAAAAGTTGAGCGATCTTTTCCAAACGAATGCTCGAGAAGAATACCTGCTGCGGTCATCAATTGAAGTGTGCGGTAAACAGTTGCAGTTCCGATGCTGCGGTCCAGCTGGCGAGCCCGGGTGGCGATGGCTTCCGCGTCGACGTGGGGTCCGACCTGCAAAACGGCCTCGACGATCATCCTCCGCTGCTTTGTCTGTCGCAAGCCAAGGCGGGCCAGGTAGGCATCAAATGCCTCGTGAATTTTTGCATCCTCGGATGTTTTGGCTGAAGCAGTGGCGCGCTGCATGGGGCTTGGCTTCTCTCCGTGCTGTTTCTGCTCTGCATATAAGTCACAAATGGCTGAGTGCCAACTTTGTCTGCCAGCCGGACAGATTTCCCGATTGACCGTCGACCCGCAAAGCCGCAGTCTAGTGGGGAGGCGGTTGAAGCTGCCGATCGGACAAGGAGTTTTTCGCGATGACATCAACTTTGAGCAGGTCCGTGAAAGTGCGCTGGATTGCAGGGCTCACCAGTGGCGGACTCGCAGCGGCTCTGATGATGATTTCCAGCGGTGCCACCGGACGCAATGCCGGTTCTGCAAACCCGCTGCTGACCTGCCGAGAGGTGCGCAACCGCGTCGATGTGTTCCTGCAGAACCACTACGTCTATCGCTCCTTCGACAAAGAACTCTCACGCCGCACTTACGGAAAGTTTTTTGAAACCCTCGATCCGGGAAAGTTTTACTTTCTCAAATCGGACTTGGCTCAATTCGCCAAGAATGAAGAAAAAATCGACGAGCAGATTGCCAAGGCGGATTGCACGATCATCAACGAGATTCATCAGGTGTTCCTTGCGCGGGTCAAAGAGCGCAGCGCATATGCGGACTCCCTTCTTGCCAAGCCGTTTGTATTCAACGTCGACGAGGACATGAGCGTCGGCAAGCAGGATTGGGCGACCGACGTCGTCCAGCTCAACGAGCGCTGGCGCAAGCGCATCAAGTTCCAAGTGATGACCATGAAGGATCCGGACGGCGAGCCCAAGGCACGCGAGCGCCTCAAGCGCAGATACGATCAGATTCGCAAAAATTATGACGAAATGAGCGCAGATGAAGTGCATAATTTGTTCATAAATGCGTTTTCTCTGTCGCTCGATCCGCATTCGACACATTTATTGCCGGTTGAGCAGGAGGATTTCAACATCCGCCTTGGCAATCAACTCGAAGGCATTGGAGCGACGCTGCAGGAAGTCGACGGATACATCACCGTTCAGGCTTTGATTGCCGGCGGAGCCGCACAACGCGACGGACGTCTAAAGGTGGGCGACAAGATTGTTGCAGTGGATTCGGGTGACGGTCAGGGCACGGTCGATTTGATTGACATGGAACTTGGCAAGGCCGTGCGTCTCATTCGCGGTAAAAAGGGCACACGGGTTGTGCTTCAGGTGTTGAGAAAAACCGATCAGGGCACTGAGCGCGTTACAATTCCAATCACCCGTGATGCGGTCAAAATTGCGTCCGCAGAGGCGAAGGGTGAAAGCGTTGAAGTTGGTGGCAGAAAACTCGGCGTTGTGCGCTTGCCGGCGTTCTATACTGATTTTACATGCCGCGCGCGTTTTGCCCGCGACTGCGGCGGAGCCGCTTCGCACGTTCTCAGGGAACTCAAAAAGCTTTCCGCAGCAAAGGTCGAAGGTGTGGTTCTCGATTTGCGCAACAATGGCGGCGGAGATCTCGGCGAGAGTATCCAGCTTTCAGGACTCTTTATTGAAGAGGGTCCGATTGTGCAGACGGTGGATCGCAAACGCAGCCGCAGGCCGTTGATGGATTCCGATCCTGCGCAGCAATATGCCGGCCCGTTGGTTGTTCTCATCAACAAGCACAGTGCCTCGGCGTCCGAAATCGTTTCCGGCGCGTTGCAGGACTACCGCAGAGCGGTGATCGTCGGTGACAGTCATACCTATGGAAAAGCAACTGTACAGGTCGTGCAGGAAATCCCGGGAACCGATGGGCGGCAATCGAACGGTGCGCTGAAAATCACCCAGCAGAAGTTTTATCGCCCGAGCGGGCGAAGCAATCAGGAGATCGGAGTTCAGTCAGACATCACCATTCCGAGTATGCTCGAGGCAAGTGATGTGGGTGAAAGGGACAATGATTATGTGTTGAAGAATGATGCTATCCATCAAGCTCCCGGATTCAGAGTGATTGGCAAGGTTGAATCTCTCATTGCGACACTGGATCAATCGAGTAAAGAACGTGTTGCCAAATCCAAGGAATTTACTGAGCTCAAAGTAAAAATTGAAAAGGCACGCAAGGAAAAGGACCGAGCGAAGGTCTCGTTGCTTGAAGATGCCAAGAGCAAAGCTGAACGCATCAAGGACAAAGAAAAAGAAGAGTCCGAGCTCAAGGAGGCGCGGGACGAAAATGTGGTTGTGCGCAAGTCCGACATCCAGCTGGCGGAAGCTCTCAACATCTTGCGCGATTTGGTAGAATTGACTAATCAAAAGGGTACGACTGCGGGGAATCAAACTCCGTCAGGCCGTTAAAGCTCGAGAGACTTTCGGGGATTAGCGCAGTTGGTAGCGCGCTTGTTTCGGGAGCAAGAGGTCACGCGTTCGAGTCGCGTATCCCCGACCATCACCTCTCCAGCAGTCACATTTCCAACGCAGCGATGATGTCTTCTTCAAGTTTGTCAGGCGGAGTATTGGGGCCGTACCGGCGGATGACCTGGCCGTCTTTTCCGACCAGAAACTTCGTAAAATTCCACTTGATCGACTTAGTCCCGAAGATACCGCGTTCCTGATTTTTCAAAAAAACATAAAGCGGATGGGCATCAGGACCGTTCACATTGATCTTGGAAAAAAGTGGAAAAGTCACATCGTATTTCAGCGAGCAAAAGTTGCGGATCTCGTTTTCATCGCCGGGCTCCTGCAGTGCGAATTGATTGCAAGGAAAACCAAGCACATGGAAGCCGCGTGTGCTGAATTTTCTGTAGAGGGCCTCGAGGCCTTTGTACTGCGGTGTAAATCCGCAGCGGCTCGCAACGTTGACGATCAGCAGGACCTTGCCTTTGTAGGCGGAAAAGTCGACCTCAGAGCCGTCGATCGAGCGAACGGTGAAGTCAAAGGCGGTTTCGGTTGTAGTCATTCCCTCATCCTTGATCAGAGGTCTGTGCCGAAGCGGAATCCTGCCGACGGAATTGTCTGGGTTTCCTTGCCGCCGGCTCCATCCACGCTTGCACTGTGAGTGACATATTTAAAGCCGAGAACCAGATCAACGTATTTACGGGATAATGCAAAACTCAGGCTTGTGTCGGCTTCGATGCGCAGTCCGAGACTGACAGTCCGTTGTTTTGAGTCTTTGACGCTGGTCGGCTTGAGGACGAGGACGTCGCTTTGCACGAGATTGCCGCGTCCGAACGGAACTAAAAAGCCGAGATTTCCGCCGATGGTATTTCCGTAGGCGTCCAAAGCATCTGTGCCATTTTCGGTGAACCCGACTTGCGTGGTTCCGAATGCAGCACCGCCGTATACATAGCCCTTGCGGTAGTTGAAGATGAATGACTGGTTCTTCTCTGTTACCTTGTTTGAATTGAGTGCAAATGTCGCGGCAAGAACTGTTGAACGCATCGATGCACCGAGATTGCGATCATCGCCGCCGAAAATCTGAAAACCATAGCCGTATCTCATTCCAGTGTCATTGCTCTCGGCAAGCTTGCTCTTGTAAGTGAAGTATCCGGCTTCAGCGAATGCTGAAACAGCCGGTACGCGAATTGAACTTCCATCTGCGGCGTGCGCATAAAGATGCAGGCCAGAGCTCAGGCAGACCAAAGCTAAACATTTCCAAAAACGGTTCGGAATTTGCACAAATCACCTCCCCGATCGCGCGGGTTTCACTTGTCTATTGGTCGGTCATACATGGCCTAACTTGACAATCCGCCGATCGCATGCGACCCGAAATTCGACTCAACTGCAAATCTTGCCCTCTTTAACGGGCTGTTTATTTTACGAGGCTGCACCTGATGGTCGTTTTCATTGCTGAAATTGTTGGGTTTCTGCTGGCCTTGCTGGGAGCCCGCGGCCGTTCGCTGGTGGCTTGGTCGCTCGCAGTTTTCGCGTTCGACATCCTGCGCTTTCGGCGTGCTCTCATCATGAAGAATTTGCTGCGCGTTTATGGTTCAGGCTCAAGTGCGCGGGTACGCGCCGAAGTCGGTCGTGCGTCGGTTGCAAACTTCATCTTGACGACCATCGAGTTTTTCGCGGCCCACAGGGTATTTCCCCAATATGATATTCGTTTCAAAAACCCCGAGACCATCCGAGCAGCGCTAGCGCGCGGTCAGGGTGTTTATCTGATGGGAATTCACATGGGCAATTTCGAGTTGATGGGTACATCAGTTGGAAGGAATTTTGCCCGCGTTCACGCACCCGTCAAACCGGTCGGCAAAGGCGCGCTAGCACGATGGGTTGGTCGGCGGCGCGAGTCGAACGGAATTGTTGAAATCTTCAATGAGCGCGGACAAGGCAGCAGCCGCACTGCGCGACTCATGGAAGGCCTTCGGCTGAACGAGATAGTCGGATTTATGGTCGATCAACGCAGAAAAAAGGGACTGCTGTTACCTTTTTTCAGTGAGCCCGCATGGACCAACACGGGGCTTATTTTTCTTTGGAAACAGCGTTCCGCTCCGATACTCCCGGTGACGATCGCGCGCCGCGGCCTGATGAGTGCCGAGGTCACTTTTCACGATGAATTCATTCCAGAGCAAAAAGCCGGATGGAGCACAGAAGAATTTGTTCTGGAAAATACGAAGCGTGTGAATCAGGTTGTTGAACAGCTCATACTCGCCAATCCAAAAGAATACTTCTGGATGCACGACAGGTGGAAGCAATAACCTGAAGCGTGAGCGATGCCGTGGGTGATTTCCCAGCGCAGGGCTCGTCTCAGAGTTTGGTTTTCTCAGGCTCGCCCTTGGCGCCGAGCTTTTTCAAAGTCTCCCCGACGTTTTTTGCATCCAGCAGCGGATCCACCTTTGTGTCGATGTTGCGGATTTTGAGCTCGGGATCGAGGATAAAAGTCCAGCGTTTTGCCATCTTCACCACCGGAATTTTCAAGCCATAGGAGTCGGTGACCTTGGCATCCGGATCAGCAAGCAGCGGGAATTGAAGTTTGTGCTCTTTGTGAAAGGAGGCCTGCTTTTCGACCGTGTCGGTGCTGATTCCGTAGATCTCAGCGCCCTGCTTTCTAAGGTTGTCTGCCGAGTCACGAAAAGCACACGCTTGTTTGGTGCATCCGGGAGTTCCCGCTTTCGGGTAAAAGAACAGAATTGTCCATCCTTTTCCCTTGCGGCTCTCGAGTGAGAAACTCGATCCGTCATGCGCCGTGAGTGTAAACGGCGGCGCGGAATCGCCCACCTTCAATTCGGCCGCAAATGCGCTGGCTGCGATAAATCCGGTGACAAGAAAGGGAATACGAACCAAAAGATTTTTGCCGGCATTCAACATAACAAAGCTCCTGAGTGGAAAATCCATCTCAGGGTGACATTGTTGGGCCTGTCAATCAACTGAACGTCAGGCAGCGGGCATTGTCAGGGGCAAGATGCCGCGCCGGATCCGTTGACACGGGTCAATGACACCGACGAGTCGACCATGATTCCCAGCTGTCCACCCGGGGTCTTTCCATCATTGATGCCGACTTTCACCGGAATGCCACCGGCTCCGCCCGGATTGGTCTCCAGACTCACACCAAGATCAGACTGGGCAAGTTTTGCATTGCAGTGCAGTTTGATCCCGACTGTGCTCTTCGCGCCCACCGCTGCTTTCATGCAATACCAACCGTTTGGATTCATCAGTTCGAAATTCGTGCTCCCGCCCAAATTCACGCTGAGTGGGATGATGATGAGTTTTGGTTCCGCTGTGGCTTCAAGGTCGCGCGGGTTGCCGATGTTGATGATGTTGCCGATGCCAGCAATCGGTGAAGAGCCTCCGAGGAGTCCGCCACCGACTCCCACGCTCACATCCATCACCTTGACGTGCTCTGGCTTGATCTCCTTGAACGGGACAGTACCCCAAAGGTTCATACACTTACGGATTGTATCGGCCTCAGGCACGTTGGGTGCAATCTTCACGCCTCCGCCGGGGCTACTTGGGTCACCTGGGCTACCCGGATTTGCAGGATTTTGTCCGGGTTGCGTTGTCACAGGTTGTGTTGTCACGGGCTGTGTTGTGTTGTCTTTGGCAGTGGAGTCGTCGCCGCCCGTTCCGCCGTTCGCAGCGGATTGCTTGACGCGAGTCGGCAATTGCACGGACTTGTACTCACCAGGCACGCAGGCGGTTGACGCAATGCCCACGCAGAAAAATGCCATTTGCAACAAACGGTGAGGATTGGCAGCTCTTGTCATCGGTAGCCTCCGCTAGAAATTTCCTTTTTCATCGGAAAACATAGCCGGAAACTTTAGAGAAAATTCTTTGGTTAATACTTCTGCAAAGTTTGCATCGCGGAAATCATCAGCTGTCAAAACAACGTCGGTACGCCTTCCTCAGTTTACAAGCTGGAATTCCGAACACTCCCTCGAATCAACTCGTTTTCGGAGGAATGCGTGGGATTGTTGGGGCACATATCTCAGGATGTGTTCAACATCTTTTTGGCTGAAGCTGCTGACCTGCTGGGTCAGTGGGATGAGGCGTGCTGCGCTCTGGAAAAGGGAGATGACACCCGAGAAGCGCTTCTGTGGATAATGCGGACTGCGCAGAACCTGCGCCGTGCAAGCCGCGGTGTCGGATTGGATGATTTGGCGCAGGCGCTGGGTTCAACAGAAGAGCTCATCCGCGAGCTATTGAAGTCGGATTTGCAGCCGCACAAAACAGTATTGGACACGCTACAGCTTGCTCATACAACACTGTCCCGCTGGTTGGCCGGAGTCCGCACGGATGCTGATTATGTCGAGGA
>JBEDKY010000448.1:0-3343 GCA_041171905.1 Pseudomonadota bacterium | reverse complement strand
CTTGAAGCCCTACGCACACACACTCGATCTCCTGCGCCGCCACCAGCACACTCTGCGTCGTCGCGAGCGTGATCCGCAGCTGCAACTGAGCATCGCATGGCTGTCGCTCTCCGGCGGGAGTGTTGAATTCAACAAGCGCGCACTGGAGTCATTTGAACTTTCGCTCACACACACGCTCTTTCTTGAGACCGAGCAGGCCCAGCAGAGCGTTGAAGCCCTCTGCGCGGAAACCCATTTCGATGCCATTGTTGCCGAAGTGCAGGTCACACCCGTCATTCTCAAACGCGCACAACGCTGGCTCAAACCCGCCGCGCATGATCCGCTCAAACCTGAATCAGCCAATCTGCTGGAAACACATCCGCGCGAACGGTTGTTCATTTTGATTGACGAAGCTGCCGCAGGAGGTGCGAAAAAATGAAATTCCACCGCTCTCCGCTCGGCGGGTTGCCATCGGCGTTCGAACAACGCCGGCTCAAACCTCACTCACGCTCGCGCATTCCAGTCAAACACTCCCCCGATCAGCATCTGTGGGGATACATCTTTCTTTCCAATCTCGATTCAGATTCGCTTTTCGCGGCGCGCACGCTGGCTCAGGCGTTGTCGGAGCACGTCCTCCGTCCCCACCTCACACTGCTGCTCGTCTCCCTCCAACACACCCTCCGGTACTTCGGGTCATGGGATACCTTGGCCCGTGTCTATCATGCTCAGGTTCAGCACCTGACACCGGCGGCGCGTCCGCGACTCCTTCTCACGCATCATCTTTTTGCGGGACTGCACTTCGGTGCAACCCACCCGCAACTCGAATTCGCCATTGCCAACGAGAACAACCTGCAATTCCGCCAGCACCTCAGTCAGCTCAACTGGCCACAATGGAAAGAAGCGTGTCTGCTGTTTGCCAGTCTGCTGCAACTCAAAAGCAGCGAACAAAGCGAGCTCATCCGCAGCGTGCGGCAATTCGCCGATGCCGCACTCAGCATGCGTTTCACAAGCCCGCTGCATTTTCCGGACGATCTGAGTCATGACGACATCTCGCGCCGCTTTGGCCCGTGGGCAGTGATTTTTTGGGAAATGTGGCGGCGCCCCGAAGTGTCGCTTGGCACCGTGTTCAAAGATCTTCCGCAGGACTTGTGCGCGCAGGATTTTCTCACCAGCAACTTTGATACACCCGAGTTTTCGGCCGAACCAAGCTATCCGCTCGCGCAGCTGATGCCGATGCTCGAAGCCTGCCTGCGCAAGCTTCTTTGCAGGCTCGGCGAGTTTGCCAGCTTGGAGCAACACTTTGGCATCCGCGATTTTCGCGTCACACTCGAACTGGAAAACAATCTCAAGGTGCAGCACACATGCCTGCTCAACGAACCGATTGTTGAGTTCAACAAAACCACTGCACTCATCCTGCAGAACGTCGCAGCCAAACTCCCGAACAAAGGGCAGGAGTTCCAGCACCCGTCCGAACCGTCTTTTTATTTCAAAGCTTTTCAAATTTATAGACTGACGATTGAACCTCTGCGCCTGACTCCATGTCTCATCGCCACAGATCACAGCTTACACCAGCAGCGCACGCCCGTTCGCTTTGAAAAAGTCATCCAAACACTGGAGCTCAAGCAAGCCGGTGAAGCTTATCAGGTTCCTCTGCAGGCGAGTTTCTCGACCGATGCAAAACCCCAAAAAGACGATGCCGACCTGCTCTCTTCAGCTGAAGAACTCAATCTGCTGGCAAACAGACGCTCTGCTTCCGCAGCGCCGGTGTCGCTCTTCCGCTATGCCGTTCAGGAACGCCCGCTGCATCTGGTGAAGGAACACATCTCTTTTTGTTTGAAGGATGTCTTTCCACGCACAGAAAATTCGGCACATCACTTGGAATATCTGGAAACGCTCGGTGAAGAGGATCTCTACGCGCTGCATCATCCGCCCGCCCCCGCATTACTCGTCGGCTGCCGCAGCGGCGCGCTTGCGCATGAAGCCGCATTTGTTCTCAAAGGGGTTTTTGAACCGGCCGGCGCCCCGCTGCAGGAGCGCTTCTTTTGATGACGCTGCGCGGAGTTTAAAACGCCATGTACGCATGGTTGTCACATTCGAACTATTCTTTTCTGCAGGGAGCCTCCTACCCGCATGAGCTTGTCACGGCAGCCTGCGAGAACGGCTGGTGGGGAATGGGCGTCTGCGACTTCGACGGCGTCTACGGAGTTGTTCAGGCGCACCTGAGCAGCAAAAACAACCCGCATCCACTCAATATTTTTTATGGTGCCGAATTGCTTGTCCAGTGCGACATTCCAGCACCACTGCGCGACGATCCGCAATCTCAGGCCATCTGGAATCAGCCGCAGCAACAGGCACCGGTTTTTCTGCAAAACAGGGTCGCCATTTTCGCCACCAGCAAAAGTGGCTATGCAGGACTCTGCCGGCTGCTCACATACGCGCACCGCAACGGAAAAATCGCCACACCGCTTGATCTGGCTGATGCCGAAATCCCGTGGCCGGATGACGTTGTCCTGATTTGGCCGATGCGTGGTGTGCAACAGCTGTTCGCACCACGGCAAACAGATTTTTTTTCGCAATGGTCTTCCTGTGTCCGCACTCTTGCGGAACGCTATCGCGACAGGTTCTTTTTGGCACTCACACCGCCGAGCACCCCTTTTGAACGGCATGCCTTTGCCAATCATCTGCATTGTCACAGACACTACGGAATTCAGCTTGTCGCCACTCCGGATGTGTTTTTTCACACGCCTGAACGCAAGGAACTGCACGATGTTCTGACAGCCATCCGCCTCAACCGGCCGATGGCGGAGCTTGAGTGGGCCTGCTTTGCCAACACACACCGCTGTATGCCTCCAGCTCAGTCATTCGGTCTGGAATTTCCGCGTGTGCCCGAAATCACCGACGCGCTTGCCAACAACCGTGCACTTGCCGGATTCTTTCAATTTTCATTGAGCGAGTTGAAATATCAGTATCCGTCGAAGTTCATTCCCGCCGGCCACAGTGCGGAGAGCTTTCTTGACGAGCTTGTCAGGCAGGCGCTTGCCGGCCGCTACAATGGCAATCCGCCGCGGCGCATGCTCGAACTCGTCGAAAAAGAATTGCTGCTTGTGCGTGATCTGAAATTTGCCGACTACTTTCTCACAGTCTGGGATATCGTCCGCTTTGCGCGCGAACAAAATATTCTTTGTCAGGGCCGCGGCTCGTCGGCCAATTCAGCAATTTGCTTTTTGCTCGGCATCACAGCCGTCGACCCGATGGTCTCGGATGTCCTGTTTGAGCGCTTCATCAGCCGCGAGCGCGGCGAACCGCCCGACATCGATGTCGATTTTGAACACGAGCGGCGTGAGGAAGTTATTCAATATATTTA
>JBEDKY010000447.1:0-8240 GCA_041171905.1 Pseudomonadota bacterium | reverse complement strand
GGTTAAAGAAGTCACCAGACTGCTTGCGGAAAAGCATCAACTGAATGCAAAAGAGCTCTATAACGCAGTGATTGGGAGTCGAAAATCGTGAGTCGGCAGAGCAGTCGCTACACGCGCAGCGAATGGCTGCAAATCGAGAGGCAACTGGACCTGTGGTTCGCCGAGGAACAACCGCGGCATGCGTTTCTCCCTTATCATTCAGCAAAGATACCGGAGGCACTCGCACTCTTTGCTTGTTCTCTCTACAAGCGCGGTGCCGCCGGAATTGTCGACATCCTGCAAGGAATTAAGAAACCGGCACCCGCCCGTCCACAAAAACAAATTCAAGAACAGCTCAAGAGTTTTCAAAGTTGGGATGAGTTCTTTTCTGAGGAACTGAAATCACACGTGCATGCCGGCCTGTTATCAGTGGTTGCTGACGCGACGGTTGCCGAATTGCACCCGCTGATTGCGGCGCGTTGTGCCGCAGTGGGCGTGCGCTTCATCAAGGTCACTGGCGGCGAAAACAACAAGACACTCAGTGCCGCGATTGAAATCTGCAATCAGCTGGATCATGGAACTGAAACGGTTGTTGTTGTGGGCGGAGGACTGACGTGTGACCTCGCGGGATTTGCTGCAGCTTTACTCGGCCTCAACATCACGCTTATTCCGACAACTCTGCTCGCCCTCGTCGATGCCGGACTCGGCGGAAAGACTGCCGTCAATCATACCCTCGCCGGCAAAAACCAGATCGGACTTTTTTCCGAGATCCGTTCTGTCGTATGTGTTCGCGACCTTCTGACAACTCTCTCATCGCTTCAGCTGCGCGAAGGTTGTGGGGAAATCCTCAAACACGCATGGCTCGCAGGACGCTTTGCAGACTGGAAAATTGCTGTCGAAAAAATTTGCTCACTTCCTTCTTCAGCCGCTTTTAATGAACCGGACGTCATCACTCTGATCAGCGAGAACATTCGCTTCAAGCAGTCGGTTGTCGCCGTTGATCCCTTTGAGAAAAACCTGCGCGTGTTGCTGAATCTGGGACACACTGTGGCGCATATGCTCGAAGGACTCAATTTTTCGCATGCGGGCTCGACAGCAAAACACAGTGATCTTTCACACGGAGTCGCGGTCGCTCTGGGTCTTCACACGTTGATCAAATGTGGGCTGCTGCAACACCCACCCGAAGACTACATGCCAACCTTGGAGTTAATTTGCGGGCATTTGCTCGCCAAATTACCACTCTTCACATTCTCGCAAGACGAGCAAAATGCTTTAATTCTGCTGCGGCAAGACAAAAAGAACTCCGCCGCATCGCCTTCGGACACAGTCCGTTGCGTACTTCCGGAATACGGAGCACTGACGTCAATGCCCGATGCGACTGCTGCAGAGGCCACAGTTGCGCGCTCAATCAGGAATATTCAGGCCACCACCCTACTTCATAAAATTAAAGAGAGCGGGGTCTTTGCATGATTCAAAAGCGCAGCGCACCGGAACAGCATGACCTGCTTGCGGAGCAACTCTGGCTGACGATTGATTCAGAACGACGCATCGCCACGCTGAATTTCGACATCCGCAAGTCACGCAATGCAGTTTCTCTTCAAGTGGCTGAGGCCTTAGCTCACTTGAGCAGGCAGATCGCAGGCTCAGACAACTTCGGTCCGCTCGGCAGATTGATTCGCGAAAGGCAGATTCTCCTTCTCGTTTTGCGCTCACATTGTCCTGATGTGTTTCTTTCAGGCGGAGACCTGCGTGAGTTGGCCGCCGCGAGTGAAACGCAGGGGCGCACATACATCGGACAGATGCGTGAATTCACTCAGATGCTGCGCACCGGTCCGTTGGTCAGTGTGGCTGTGCTCAATGGTCTGGCTGCAGGCGGAGGAGCGGAAATCGCACTGGCAACAGATCTGCGCGCCATTGTATCGTCAACGGCACGGGTCTATTTTGCACAAAGCCTTTGGGGTGTGCCCGCCGGTTGGGGAATGATGACAGACCTCACCAACAAAGGCGTATTTTTTTCGGAACGCAGGCGCGGAATTGCGATGGCTGCACAGGATGCTCTGGACGTGCAGAAACTTGAGTCCTTTGGCCTCGCCGATGCGCGCTTCGACACCTCGCCACAGGCTGACGATGCGTGCATACAATGGCTCGGTGCTTTTGCAGACCGCCTCGGGCAATGCCCGCCCGAACTGCGAACTGCACTGATCGCTGAGCGGCCTCAACATCCGGCTGACAAACTCGCTGAATTTGATAAAGAACTCTTTGACAAGCACTGGCTTGCTGCGGAACACCGCAACAGGCTGAACTTCTTTTTGGCACAACGCAGTGAACAATCCAAAAAACGGTGACACGATGGCGGCATTTTTGAACCAGTTTCTCATGTGTCTACTTTGCTTTGTTCTTGTCAGTGCGTGCGGAGTCAAGTCCGCACCGACCCCTCTGCTCGACTCTCCCCCTACTGAACTGAATCTAGAAAAAGACAAACGGGCTGCGGAAAAAAGAGCGCGTGAAATACAGAAGGAAAAACAGAAGCCATGAGCAAAGCCGACATCTGGCCGAAGACCCGCTTCTTTGATTTATTTTCTGCAGATCATCCGATTGTTCAGGGCGGTATGGTTTGGGTCAGCGGAGGAAAACTTGCGGCTGCCGTCTCCGAAGCAGGGGGGGTTGGGCTGATCGGTGCTGGTTCGATGAAGCCCGAGCTTCTTCAGCACCACATCCGCAAGGCCAAATCACTGACCAAGCGTGAATTCGGCGTGAACGTACCGCTGCTCTATAAAGATGTACAGGCGCAGCTGCAGACCGCGGTGGATGAGGGTGTTCGACTTTTCTTCACCAGCGCAGGCTCACCCAAGCTTTTCACTGGTTGGCTCAAGAGTCTGGGTTGCAAAGTCATTCATGTTGCGAGCACACCCGAGCTTGCCTTGAAGTGTCAGGACGCTGGCGTCGACGGAGTTGTCGTCGAAGGTTTTGAAGCCGGCGGTCACAATGGGCGGGATGAGCTCACGACATTGGTTCTCCTGCAGCAATTGCATGGAAAAATGAATATCCCGCTGATAGCGGCGGGCGGTATCGGCTCGGGCGCTGCGATTGCTGCCGCAATCGCGCTCGGAGCCGATGGCGTGCAGATCGGCACCCGATTTGCGGCGACCATAGAAAGTTCAGCACATCCAGCTTTCAAACAGGCGATGATCGATGCAGGCAATACCTCAACATTTCTCCGCATGAAGAAGCTGGTTCCCGTCAGGCTGTTGAACAACGCCTTCAGCGAACAGATCAGGCTTGCGGAAGAGAGCAACGCCGATTCGGATCAACTCAGCAAAATTCTTGGCAAAGGTAGAGCCAAAGCGGGTATGCTCGAGGGCGATTTGCAGGAGGGTGAACTCGAGATTGGGCAGATTGTTTCCAATGTTAAAGATATACCCAACTGCAGCCAGCTGATTGAGACTTTTGTTGCGGAATATTCCCAAGCAAAAAATCGCCTTCTTTAAACCGCAATAATCACATCACTTTATTCAAATCATTTTGATTAAATAAAATATTTTTTGATTGAATTACTCATGTTTTATGCGGGTTCTTGGGAAGAATTTTCCGCCCCCAAATTTTTTTTATCACAGTCATTCCCTCAATTTAGAAAAAATCTCAGCACAACCGGCTAAAGACTTCCCAGCTCTCCCCGAATCAATTGGTGAAAGTTTTGCAGCACAGAGCAATGGATGCTCAAAGACTGCAGGGCTTGGGGGCAATAGTTCACTAAGAGGTTCATGGAGGAATCGCTCATGGGTTTGCGCATCGCCAGCAATGTTCAATCTCTCACAGCGCAGAGAAATCTGAACGCCACTTCGGAGGCCAACAGTGCAAGTATGGAAAAACTTGCTTCTGGCTTTCGAATCAACAAAGCTGCGGACGACTCCGCAGGCTTGGCAATCTCAGAAAAATTGAAGGCCGACATCCGCGGCCTCAACATGGCTCGGAGAAATGCCAGCGACGGTGTCTCGCTCATTCAAACTGCAGAAGGTGGATTGAATGAAGTAGGAAACATCCTCGGTCGCCTCCGTGAACTTGCCGTGCAGGGCTCATCCGACACAGTGGGCGATACAGAGCGTGGCTTCCTCAACAAAGAATTCGCTCAGCTTAAAAACGAAATCACTCGTATCTCGCAGTCGACTGAATATAACGGAACCCTGCTGATTGGTGGTGACACAGACAGCATGGACGAAAATCTCAAGGCGCGCAGCAACGCGTATCCCCTGGAGATCCAAATCGGCAAAAACTATTTTGCAAGCCTCGATTCAAAAGATCAGGGCGCACCAATCAACGTGTTGAGAATCGACCTGCAGGACATCAACTCGACTGTGGGTGAAGACGGCCTCAACCTCGGTGCGGCACCGGATGAAGGCGCACATGTGAACAACAAAGAGTCAGCCCAACAGTCGATCGACAGGCTCGACTCGGCAATCACCAAGGTCTCCGGCTACCGTTCGACACTGGGTGCGCTGCAAAACCGGCTCAACTCGGCGATCTCAAACTTGTCGGTGCAGGCTGAAAACGCCAATGCCGCCAACAGCCGCATCCGTGATACCGACTTTGCGGATGAGAGTGCGAAGCTCACACAGACCAATATCTTGAAGCAATCCGGTGTTGCGGTTCTGTCGCAGGCCAACCAAACTCCTCAGCTCGCACTGAGATTGCTTGGCTAAGAACTCAGGACGTGACATAACTCTCCCTTCTGCGGGTCGATTCCCCTGAATGGAGAAAAGTCGATGTCAATTGCCCTCATAGGTGCTGGTGCAGCAGGCGCAGCCTGCGTCTCGGTCCTGCGTTCACGCGGGGCCGAATTCTCTGTTTTTGAAAAATCGCGCGGAGTTGGCGGACGGCTGACAACACGGCGGGTCAGCGGCGTTATCTCTGCAGGAGATATCGCTTATGACCACGGTGCAGGCAAATTTTCTCTCGATGAAAAACTCATCCATGCGCTGTCGGGAAGTGTCGGACAATCAACGTTACAACCGTTTGCCGGAGAGTACGTCGCGCAACCGACGATGCCTCAACTGATAAAAGATCTTCTAGGACCTACAAAAATCAACACCCTGACTGAAATTGAAAAAATTGAGGGAAAACCCGGTGAGTGGTGGCTGGTGATAAAAAGTCAGGACAACCAGACTACGCCATCGCGGAAAGTCGGCCCCTTCAGCAAAATCGTCTGCACTGCTCCTGCCCCGCAGGCACTCAAATTGCTGGCTGAAGTGAACTGCTCTTGGAAGGATGAACTCAAAAAAATCACTTATGATCCCTGCTGGTCGCTGTTGTTTACGCTGCGCGGTGAAAACACACTGCATTCGCTCGCAGCTGACGAAATCTTCTCAGCTTTGACGCAACAGAGCACCAAGGCAGGAAGGACACACCACAGTGGTCTTCAGTCGTGGGTCGCACATGCCGGAAGCTCTTGGAGCTGGGCCCATCTTGAAGAAACAGCCGAGCATATCAATGCGCTTCTGTTGCCAAAAGCATTGGACAAATTGGCTTCCTCGGCCGCTCAGGTAGTTCACTCTACGACCCACCGCTGGCGTTTTGCCACAGTCCGAAATTCGCTAGGGGTCGACTTTCTATGTGATGAATCTGCCGGTCTTTTTTATGCGGGTGATGGTTGTCACGGAACAGGTATCGCAGGAGCACTGCAGAGCGGGCTCAGTGTTGCCGGAAAGCTCCTTATCTAGAGCTGTTAGCCAGCCCAAACTTCCCTGATCTGCCGCAAATCTTTTTTAAAAAAACCCAACGAGACTGAAGTTTTACCGTTTCTCTTCCGATACCGGTGAAGTTGGGGAAGAAGCAACATGACGTTGAGCAGAATTGTCATTTACCCTTGTCTAGCTTTGGTCGCTGCATGCGGAACGTCGCGCTCAACGCGCAACTCGCTGTGCAGCAATGTCAAAGCCGTAGTCGACCCGAACATTGCGCCGCCCGTTGTCGACAAGAACTACGACCCAAGTGCGGCACTTCTGCTATTCAAGGCGACCTCCGACAAACTGTCGCTCGAGTCGCGTTGCAATGCGCGGCTTGTGAATAAACTGAACGTCAAACATTTAAAAACGGACGGCACACTCGAAGAGGCAAGTGCACCCATCCAATTTGACAAGCTCAAGCTTCAACTCGAGACGGGTGAAAATAATCTAGAGTTGCACACCTCGGCGCATTGTTTTTTTCGGGTGTGGGATTCCCGGTCGGAAAATCAGCTGAAGAACAACCCCGCAATCGGCATCGAACCTGTGCGCAGCATGCTGCAAAACCTCAACACGCGCTATCAACTATACAAATCAATGCTGACCACTCCGCAGCAGCTTGTAGTATTTGCAAAAGATGGCACTCCGGTGACCTTCAGCTACACCTTGCAAACAACTCCCATTTACGAGAGCTTTTTTGCAGAAGTCGAGAAAAAGAAGTCGCGGGCATTTGAAGCAGTTGTCGGCAGAGAACTCAGCAAAAGCTCTGTGCTTCTTGATGAGCTTGTTCTGCATGAATGCAGAGCCGATGAGAAAAACATTCGAAGGCTGCTGGACGATGAGGTGCGCGCTGCGGTCACAAACGAATCATCGTTCATAACTTATCTACAGAAAAATTCGAACAACAAAGTACTCCAGGATGTGGTTCGCTCACGCGCATTTACATCGGGAAGGCATGAGTTGTGTTTTTCGCAGACCGACATGGTTGTTGCGCCAATCCGGCTCTCGGGAGCAGTCTCCGCCCAGCAGCAGGCGGTTCTTGAGTCCATCAGCCAAGCACAAACTGCAGACATCGACAGATTCGACGCCGTCACCCAAAACAAGACGGCCGACGCGTTCATCGCAAAAATCGAGAGCGGCAAAGCCGTCGTGACACAAGCGACTCCCGCCGGTCTGACGGCATGCGAACATACCACCGCTTATCCAGGTTATTCAGTGGCAAATCTTTTCGCGCAAAGCCTCGAAAAAAAATACTATCCCCGCTGGAACTTCGACACAATCAACAGGTCGCAGTTTCACACACTTTTCGACTCAGTTTTTCCAAAGTTCAGTCCAACACCATTTTCAGGGGCTGAGTTTGGCAACGCACTGACTCAGTCGGTGCGATCATCCATCTGCTTACTTATCGGTAAAAACCATGACTCATCAGGAAACTGTACTACTGTCGACGACGAACTTATAGGCAGCTGTCCTTCATCCACGACTTTTTTGGAAAGGAACCATGCCTACATTGCCAAAAGCCTGCACATCGCATCCACCTCTCCGTTGCATATGCTTAGGCGCATGCGCGACGAAAGTCCGCTGGCACTCACCCTGCCTCTTGTTGCACTTCGAGATTTCATTGATTCGGGCTGCGATTCTCAAAACAATTGCTCGTCTGAGGCAACTCAGTTGAAAGATGTTTTTAGTGTTCTTGACTTGCAAAATGTCACCACTGCATCAGGCAAGCAACTCGCTCCAACTGTGGCTCAGGACGGTTTCAGCATTACAAAATACGATGAAGATCATCAGTTTCAGTGTACCTTCACTCCGCGCAACAATCGCGATCAGTCAAACCTGGCCTTTCAGGCGTTCGCCAAAGACTCGGAGCAAATCCTTGCTCAGGGTGTCAACGATGGCCAAAGCACAACATCTTTCAGGCATCGATTTGGTGCGCGCTTCTTATACCTTAAGTGCGTTGCTGCAGGTTACCAAAGAATGTACAACACCGCCGATACAGTTCATGGACTTGTGCAAAATTTGAAGTTCTTGGACGTCTCTTTCGTTCAGTCTGCAGTGCCGGCCAATTCTGGAAAACACCAATTGAGCAATTCAGAAATTATCACCTCGGGTGTTCCGCAAAAGTTTCCATTCGCGCGGCTGTTTTTCAAAGATTCTGTCATTAACGAGAGTCCTCCCGAACTCGCAGCTCGTCTCCTTGCCGGACCGCACGTGAGAATCAATTTTTGTGATGCGGGTCGAAGCGCAGCGGATAATGGTAACGGACTCGGAGACCTCAGTTTCTGCAAGGCCGACATCAACCCGAGTCTAGATTTGAAAAACTTCGAGAGCGAACTACAAAACGTACCGGCACACATCACGTTCCTGACGCAGCTGCCCAACTGGCTGCCCGAAAGAGACCGCAGCAAGTACGGCTCGATCATTTATCCGGCAGATAATTTCTCGGCCGATTCAGCCCGCTACTTTTTCACCGCCGGCGATAGCGGAACAACAATTTCAGCTTTTGGGTTATTTCCAGTCATGATGCTGAGCACGGTTCAAGAT
>JBEDKY010000446.1:0-17437 GCA_041171905.1 Pseudomonadota bacterium | reverse complement strand
GTCAATTCCCGTTGCTGCATTCAGCGTGATTTCTCTCAGCGCCTGCAAACCGCGTGAATTCAATCAAACGGATGTCCAGTCGGCAGTTGGAATACCGGCAGGCTTTAGGTCAGCTGCGCTGCAAAACGAATGGACGGGACAATTGTTGCTGCCCGCAAAAGAAAGCCGAGCAGACGGAGCTGTTTACCTCAAAGTGCACGGGGCCCCTGACGCACACTCGGCGCTAAAAGGCAAAATCATCAGAGTCTCGTGGCCAAAGATATGGGGTTCAGCCAACAAATTCAGACCCGATGTGAAGTTTGATGCCAAGGAACTCGAAACAGCAAAGAAGGGCGGAAACATCGTTCCACTTGCACTCGACGGCTGGGCGTCAGTGTCGCCGCTAGAGTCACTCGCAGCAGCGCGCTGCTTTGGAAAATTTTCGACAGCTGCGACCGACGACGGGAAATCGGCGAGCTTGTGCGAATATCAACCGATTGATCGGATTTTCGTGCGAATAAAGAAGGCGAGTCTCTCGTCCGGCCAGCTGGTGCTTTCTGAAGATCCTATCGTTATCGCAGGCCCTCATGTGATGCTCGTTTCACAAATACAAAAAACCGGCCGCAGCGAGGGTAATGGCAAGTTTGCGGTCTACAGCGCGAACACCTTCATCAATGGTCAATTCAGCGCAAGTCAGAAGACGGAATTTTTGGTCGAAGAAAGTTTCGGAAGTCGGCCGAATTTCACATTCAACAACATCAACTCATCACCCGCCGGTACACAGGGCTGGTACATTCACGGCGAATTTGACTCAGGCGTGAACACTGGAAAATCGCTTTTCGTTGCAAAAGCCATAGAGCCACGAGCGATGTTGAAGGTGTCCGGCACGTACGACGTCATCGACAACAAAACTGCGGGACAAAAATTCATCTCTTATCAGGACAACCTTGCCGTCAAAGATGACTACCTCTCCAAAAATGGATTGACCCGTCAGAAGTTTGCGTCGCTTCAAAACAATTTCAGACGCTTGCGGATCCTGACGGGCTCCTCTCCAACGCCGCTCTCTGAGCAGGCCCCTATTCGCAAGTCTACTCACTCTGAATCAAATTCCCCTTTTGCGGCCGGGGAAAAGGGACTGGTCGTTCATCTGTTTCACTGGATTACCGATGCAGCGGGCAAAAAAGATGTCGGTCCGCTCGGGCTTGTGACAGGTCACTACTCCTACGGCTTCTATGAAGTCGTCCGCGAACCCCTGACTGGCGAACTTCAATTCGAAGTCATCTATCAACAAGTCTATGGACAGGGGCCTGACGGCGTTGTTTCATCGCGAATTTCGCGCACTGAATATATGGGAAATTTCCGCCGCGGCTGGAGCAATTCAATTGCAACCTCAGATGTTCTGATTCGTACCCCATGGCTGAATGCTCCGGTCGATTCTCCGGCAGGGGCCCCGCAGGCTGGCTACACGCCATACGATATTCTCAATGACTCGCTATCACTCATGACACAGTCCTACCGCACAGGCTCGGGTGACGGGATTTCAAGCATCACACCGTGGGCAAGCTGTGTTCAGGACTCAAGTCAGGCGCTGTTTATTGCACTCCGTCAAACAGAAAAGCTCATTTCCGCAACGCGCGGCGCAAGCTACTGCTCAAAGAATGAATTCAAAGGGCTGTGCAACATGGTGAGCGAACTCAAGTCCAACTTCGAGGCAGGAGAAATCTTTGAAAATGCACCGATGCGCGGAGATTGGCTCGACAACTCGCTCGTTCTGCAGATTCGCCGCAGCAGCAATGCAATCGAAAATGGATACGCCGCACTTGCGAGCTATAAAACTGCGCTGCCGCGCCATGCGTTCAACCTGTTCCTCAACACGATGCTCAACAAGGATCTGGAACTGCTCGTCATGGACAACATACAAATCGGCGGCTACTGGACAGCCGCACAGCGTGCGCAAACTTTCACCCCCGTGCCTGCGACAACAGTTTTCGAAGTCGTCAAGTCAGCCATAGAAAAGACCAAGGGAGTCTCGCTCAAGACTCTGACCAAGGAAGAATTCGTGGGCTACCTGCTCAAGGCTGAAGGTGTAAAAAGTCTTGAGGAGCTCAACCACAGATTTCCGAATTTCTGAGTCTTCACACCATTGTCATGCGACGACCTGCGCAGGCGCTGAATCCTCATGAAGCCAACAACCCGCAAACGACAAAAAAAGTCGAATGACGTTGGCAGCCTATCAAGCCTTTCTTGATGTGCAGGTTTTATTAAAAACAATAGTCAAAAAAATTTCTTCAGAAAAATTTATTACAATATTACAGAATGTTACATATCCATCTAAAGCTGCACTTTTTAACTCCGATGAATTACACTGACGGAGGATTCTATCTTTCCGCCACGGTCACTCAAGAGACAAAGGAGACATCCATGAAAAGCTTTCATTCACTTCCGTTTCTCGCCTTGGCACTACTGCACAGCGGTTGCGGAACAAAGGCGGCCAAGAAAATAACGTCTGTGATAAATAGTGAGAATGTTTACGAGTTCGGCGCACAGACCACCAGCGAAGCAGTGAGTGCAGCAAGTGCCGGCGACAGCGAAGGTTCGGGTGGTTTCAGCCTTTCTTTGTCGGATTCGTCAGGTCCATTTAAGACCAGCAGTAAAACTTGTGCCGTTCAGCCTGACGGAAGCGCGCTGGTGACAATTTCATCCGAAATCGACTTCGAAAAAACTTCAGGGAATGACAAGGTGACCCGGACTCAGAAAATGTCGGGAACGAATACCGAAACACGGCTTTGGAGTCGTCCTGGCGGAGTTGAATGTCTCAACGGTGAACGTGCGAAACTCAACCTGAAGAACGATGCAGCTTCCTACAGTCTGAAAGTCACGCTCGACCGTACGCGGCAGCAATCAATTTCTGATGTCAACACAAAGAAAAACGAAACACGCTCAAAATCGCGCTCATTCACAATGAAAGGTGAGCGAAGTGTGTCTGTTGTCTCATACTCGGAAAGCGGCTCGACGTCGGTACAGCAAAAGAAAGTTTCAGGGAGCATGAACCGCTCATTTTCGTATGTCGACAAAGACGGCGAAACAAAAAGCGGAAGTTTTTCCAGCGCAACTGTGGGCGACCCTATGGTTGTAAAGGTGACTCGGTCACTTTCATCGAAGGAAGTGATCTCGCGTGAGATTGTCTCTGGAACAAGAAAAAACACGATGGGTGACGGAACATCTGTAGAGCTCAGCTTCACCAATTTTGTCATGAACGGATCTGGTGAAAGTTGCGAAGCGTCTGCAGGAAGTGTTTCCATCAAGTACATCGATTCGGCTGGCGTGGTGAGTCAATCGTTAAGCTGCAGCGCTGATTCGGGGACTCTGGCATGCACCGACGGAAGTGGTTCCGCCGTGGACCTCGAGGGGCCCTCATGCGATCCGGCTGACGATAAGTAACTGACTGAATACTTGCCATTCTTTGCACAACCAGAAGCGGAACTGATCCCCTCGGTATCAGTTCCGCTTCCTTCCGCAAAAAAAGATTGATTCATTGGCCAACCCCGTTCTAACTCTCCCGCAGACTCTCACGGGAGATCTTCAAAAATGGTCAACTCCGGCCCCATCACACGCGATGACTACAAACGACTTCATACGCTGACCGAGCATCTCCATGAACCGGACCTTTTTGTGTATTGGCTTGACCTTCTCGTAACCGCATGGGTGGCATGGTCGGCGATTTTTGTTGCGCTGACGAGCACCGCACTTAGCACATCGCAACTTCTAGCTGTCGTTGTTGCGGCCTGTGGCTTTTACAAGGGCGTCAATTTCGTCCATGAAGTTTCCCATCACCCGCGCAAACTGCACAGCCTGTCACTTGCCTATAACATCTTCTTCGGACTCTATACGCGCGTGTTGTCATACTTTGGCAATTCACATACCGATCACCATTCGGTGAAAAAATTCGGAACACAACTGGACCCTGAGTATGAAAATTGGTCGCGTAGGCATCCCGCAAATGTATTCCGGCCTGCGATTGCGAGTTTCATTTCTCCGCTTCTCATGTTCGCGCGGATTGCCGTCATTCCGCTCATGTATCTTGTTGCGAGCAGGAACTTTTTAAAAACAATCGTCAGACGCTATTCATCGATTGTCATGAATATGTCCTATGAATACGACAAAACCGATGACGAAACTCTGGCACGAGTGAAGTCGCTCGACTTGGTCGCAATGTCACTCACATGGCTGGCGGCCGGTCTTTTGTTTTATTTCGAAATTCTTATTGAAGCCGCACTCATTCAGTACACAACTCTGGTCATTGCCAACATGCTTGGCTCGTTTCGAGCACTCGGCGTGCACCGCTATATTTCGAATTTCAATCCTCAACCGGCACAAAACCAATTCTTCGACAGTGTTTCTATCTCAGACTCACCTTTTTCACCGCTCTGGGGACCCCTGAATTCCAATTATCACAGCATTCATCATCTGCTGCCGCATTTGCCCTATCACGCGATGAAAGATGCACATGGACTGCTCCTCAAAGATGAACGCTGGAGCAACCACTACAGAAAAACATTGGAAAAGAATTTAGTTGCGAGTCTGTTCCGACTTTGGGTCCGCGCAGCGGAGAACCGACGTCGAACAATGGCAGCGAATCAATCTAATCCATCACCAGTCAACGACCGCCCCAACCGCAATCAGCGCCAGACTCAGAGTGAAACGCCTCATTGGGGAACCGGCTCGGTGCGTTGAATGTTATTATCCCCGTGACGTTTTTTAGACGTCGCCTCATATACTTTTTTACGCGCACGATTCAGATTACCCAACGGCCGGTGCTCAGGCAAAGCGTGCCAGGGAGTGAACGATAGATTCTCGCAAAACTCCTGTTGTTCCTTCGACCGGAAGGATTGTTTGGGAATGTGAATTGTGGCCACCTCGGTGAAAGCGGAATCCGACTCCTTCCATTCCTGCATCGGATTTTCGACCGGTGTCAGCTTGTCGTTGACATATGGCTGCAAAGCAAACTTGTAACAGGCATCACGCGTGCCAAGGTGTTGTTCCAAAAGTTCGGCGCGAAAATCGTCAGTTGGTTTCTGGGGATAAACACTCGTCCTCGTCTCGCACGGAATGAACGAGAATTTGACCGCAGTTTGCCCCAAAGCATAAGCTGCCATGCTCCAGTATCTTTCCTCGGCGGGATCTGCCGACTTCAATCCTTTTATCTTGCTGAATATCTGCGCGGTTGACCAATGTCTTGCCGCATAAAGAAGTTTCCATTTTTGCAATGCCACGTACTCTTTGATGTCCGTCACCAAAAAAATCGGGAAATTCACTGCAAGAAAATCATGTGTTGTTTCGTTGGCTTCAGCTTCCAGAATCTTTTTTCCGGGTACATTCATAAGTTTCAGTGCCATTCCCAGAGCACCGCTCTCACTGTCGGGCTTCTTTTCGCCGGCTGCCGCCGAATAGCGAATCCATGCCGGAAAAGTTTTCGCTTCGGAAAAAACACCAACTTTGTATCGCTTCGGAATATCATTTTTGATGGTCACCGCGCCACGAACGCAGCCGTGTGCTTTTGTGTGGGCATCACGGCCTGATTTACCGCCGAGAGTCTTCTTCGATGTTTCGACTCCCTCCTCGGCCAACTTCACCGCTTCGGCTGTATGCCGCTCTTCGTCAGGAAAGATTTTTTCGAGCGGATGAAGACCGTCACGGGCAGTTGTTGACAGCGCCTCACTGTTGAAATCCCGAGGTTTACAGGCAATCAGCAGAAAAAAAGGAGTGATCAGCAAAAAACTTGATTTCATCTATCCGGCCTCATTTGTCGTTTTTTTACAGTGTTTTAAGAAACTCAATAAGAGCCATCTTTTCTGTTGCACTCAATTCGCTTCCCCACGGATGACCTGTATTCCTATTGCCGCGAATCCCGGTGTTGAAGGTTTCCTTTCCATACACGTATGCTGCATTTTCAGAAAAAGAGTATCCGACCAATTTGCTGTCCCACTGCAGCGTTCCTGTGCTGAATGAAGCAACTCGTTCGCCCTCTTCTTTGAAAAATTCGGTCAGTGTCGGAACGGAACCGTTGTGCAGATATGGCGCTGAAAATGCGATACCGATGAGCGGCCGTGCCTTGTAGACTCCTGCGTTGAAGTCTGTGGAAGGCTCCTGATAGGAGGAATACTCAGCCTTCTTGTTGTCATCCAATTTATTAACAGCAAACCATTTCTTGACTGCCAGCATATTGATTAAACCAAGAAACTTAAGGGCGGACTTCTTCTCGTTGGGGTCGAATCTGTCAAAGAATGGTTCATTTTTATTGACCAAGACATCGTAAATCGCACTCAAATGAATGGGAAGGGACGATGTGGACGAGCGGGAACCGTGTTCCTCGAGGAAGGCCGTATCGGTTTTGACGATATCAGGGGCAACTCGTGTTACCTTAAAGAACTGTTTTTGGTATCTGTTCGGTTTGGTGAGGCTGGCCGGATTGTTTCTGTCAGCCTGCACATGACATGACACACAAGCACCCTGTTTACCGTTGCCGATTTCATATTGCTTGGTCAAATAAATCTGTTCCCCCTGCTTGACGAGTTCTTTGTCGAGCGTTCCTAAAAGCTCCTCACTCCATTTCGGTGAAGGGAGATACTTGAGGGATTCTTCAAGCCGATGGAGCTTGTGCAGGTCTGCGCTAATGTCGAAAACCTTGTGAGAAGAAACGAGAGTCGCCAAGTCATTCCAGTTGAAACCTTTGTCTTTGTTATCGATGAGCCGTAGGCGAATTCTTCCGTAGACACCCAATACCTCGCCAAGATTTCGCGTCAGCGGGTTTTTCGCAAGACAGTTGGTCTGCACGCATTCAAATTCCGGAACCTTCCAAAGTGTGGGATAGCTGATTGGAGCAGCGGGAAAGCGTGCATTCACATAATGACCTTTTGAATCTTTTTCATTCAACTGTGCATGATCGACAAGAATTTCGTTGAGAATCTGTGTCACAGCATCCAATCGTCCATGTCCGCCACCGACTTTGGGTGTGTTTCTTGTCATGCGCTCGGTGAAGTACACGACCCTGTCCTCAAAATCTTTCTTCAGTAGGTCGAGATTTTTCGCATAAGGTGACTTCGGATTGAATTGTTCGATTCTCGCCTGCATAGCATTCAATCTCTGCGGATTCTTTTTTGTTGCCTGCAGTGCTCTCAGTAATGCGATGTTAAACTTATCCATATTGACGAGCGGCTGACCACCATCAATGACGACACGGGTATTCTTGACCTGCATCTCACCGGTGTGACAGGCGGCACAGGTAAGGCCCATGGTCATACGTTTATTGTTCTGCAAATCCGGTTCTTCAACAAACCCGAGTGGCAGTCCGTACAGGTTGTATTTTCCTTCATCTTGCCGCGGAGCATAAACCCAGCCGAATTGCCGCAGATTCTCTCTGCTCGAAAAAACCCGTCCTCCTGATTCAGTCTCCAGGCCGCGAAAAATGTCCATCGGGATGGCAAGAGAACCCTGCGGTGTGAGATACCACCAATTCTTCTGGGTCTCGCTGCTCCATGGCTGCAGCCATCGCTCAGACATCGCCGATTGCGCCTGTGTTTCGCTGTTGTAGTCCCTCTGCTTACATGCAGAAGACAAGAACGTGGCCACAGTCAACATGATCGGAGTCACTACGCTTATCTTCACAAATCACCCCCGCCGGCATGGACAAATAGTTCACGAGAGGTATCGGCAGTCCTCAGCACTTTTAGAGTAGTGAATTTTCTGCAGGCCTGCAATATTTTCTCCGGTGTAACATCGGAAGAGCGGGAGGGGTGAGCATGCATCAGGTCTTTGACTTGAGCGCAATCTTGCAAAATGTAATGGGCACTCAGCCCGCGCAGCGATGGCTGTCTATTGCTGCAGGACTCATTTTTCTGAATGCATGTAACCCCCCCATTGCGCAAGATTCAGAAACGACAGCAGCCCACGAAAAACAGTCAATCCAACAAATGACCGACCTCATTGACTCGGGAATCAGTCAGTTGGATGTTCCGTTTCAGGATACGGAAGAAGGCTTATCCCTTTCCGCGCATTGGCAGTCGCAAGCCAATCCCTCCAGCCTAGTCTACAGAAAAATTTTTGAAAAAGTTCGCAGCAAATGGAACAGCATGGACAGGAATCCATGCAAGATGCTGGCACCCATTTCCCGCACGGTCGGTCGTGAAATACCCTATCCTTACTTCTTTGTGGGCGTCAGCGCCGAGGCTGGTGCGGGCGTTCACGGCATCATAGGACGCGACTACGTCTGGGATTTTTACAACATGCAAATTTCGGCTTTCAACTACAAGGCCGTGGAATTTGTTTTTGGATCGGGAACTCTTGGCGCTGGAGTCAATGCCTACGTTGGTCTCGGCTTCGGCAACAAGCAAGACGTCAATGATGCATGGTCAGGCCGTTTTGCAAATACGGGAGTCTCAGGTTCACTGCCTGTTCTCTCAGACTACTTTTCAGGGCACGTCTCTTATTTTCACGCGCTGACACCGCGAGGACAAAATGACTTCCGATTTCGTGGCGGGTCGGTTGGCCTGAGTGCCGGAGTAGGTGTTCCCACTCCCGCCCCTGGAGCACTTCAAGTTTCAAGCGGAATGTGGATTCACGACAAACTTGAAAACTCACGCATCAGCAGAAACCTTTCCAAAGCTGGAATCAAGAATAGCTTGCAGGGAAATGAAACCTGTCAAGGTCGATGCGTCCGCATTGACAACAACGTCGCCGGCGCAGGCTACACAGGACGGGCTGCGAACGTTGCCAGAACGCTGCCGTTACTCGCGACTGGAAGAGAAAAATTTACATTCATCCCCGGCATCGAAAAAGTGATGCTGTTGGCAATTGCAACAGGCGCCTTCCGTGATGTCCGTAATAATTCACTGCTGTGCCGGAGTTCTTCCTCAGGTCGCTAGCGCGCAGCCTCTTAAGACTTTAGTTTTGTGCGAACGTAGAGAGTTTTTATCACGTGCGCGACTTTTTCATTTTGAACATCAAAAATATCAACCGGCAGATCAAAAACGTATTTTTCTCCTGATGCGGTGCGCTGTTTGATTTCATCGAGTAGTTGTTGATCGATTCGGAATCGTGCTCGCAAGGTGCTGCGCCCCGGACGGATGAAGCTCACCTGCGCAGCCTTATCCCAGACGATAAATTGGTCCCCGAGATTGTGCATCAGCATCAACATGTAGAAAGGATCCACCATTGCATAGATGCTGCCGCCGAATTGTACACCGACATAGTTGATGTTGTACCAAGTGCGTTTGAGCTCGACTGTAAGGTTCCTGAGATCCTCGGACGCCTCAACAACATGAATTCCAGCCGCAAGGAAGGGCGGCCAAAGATTTATGAGCCCGCGAAAAAAACGAGCTGGAATCGACTTCTTGTACTTTCGAAACAGATGAGCTGCCATGCGTTCACACGTCCGTTTTATGTTATTGCGCCTGCTGCGAGAATGTTAGCACACATGCGATAAGTATTGCCGCAAGTGCAGATGGACGCGCACCTCGCCCCCTCAGGGCATTGATCAAGAATTCAAATCTCTGAGCAGAAAATTGATGAGCATGATACATTCCCAGCCCATCGATCGTTGCCAGGGCTTGTTTACCTCGTCGCGCTCAAAACTCCATTCAGCACGTTCTTCGGGCTGGCCCCGAGGGCACCAGGCAAGAGCTAGTTCAACCACCTGAGGCCGTGCACCCATCGCCAAATAACTGAAGAACGGATTGAGCGGTTGACGGATCATCAAGGCATCTGTGAGTGAATTCAACGTCGGAGTGTTTTGTCCCATAGACTTACGGATAAGTGCATTCACTCCCGCTAAGTGCATTTCAAATCCAGCAGGAGCAAAGCGTGCCTGAATGAGTGCCATCACCGAGTCGTCGAACACGGCGGCGCGCATCTGCGCGGTGACGGGTAACCCTATGAACTGCCAGACTTCGCGAAAAAGGCTGAGGAATCCTGGGGTGAAAGCACAACGATTGTCGCTGCTCTCACGGCAAAGGCGGAACTCATTCGATTCAATCCAATTCATCCAGCGCACGGCCAGTTCACGGTCTCGGGTCTTCACAAGATAGGCAAGAACACCTAAAGACATGTCTCGAGAAAAACTGTTCACCGCATCTGCAGCGATTCGATACTCTGCACGCCACATGCGTCCATCGCTTCCCTGAGAACGCCGCACTCCTTCGCAGCTCAGTTCATCACCCGACAAACACATCAGACCATTGAACAGTGCTGCGTCGCCGACCTCGCAGTTCTCCTTGGCGACACTCACACCACAGCGCTGCACCCATCGCTTGATTTCATTCTGTCGTTCGAGGAGTTTTTCCGACAGCAACAGCCTGTCCGGTGATTTGGCCGACAGCACGACGGCCTCCCCCTTTTCGGAAACGCGTTTGCAGGCACTGACGCCCGACAGTGCCGCAACGACCGAAAAACAAACCGTCAAAGCCCCTCTCAGAGCGAGGAAGACGATATAAGTAACTCCATCAGGCACCGGGAAAACCTCCTGATTTCTGCTCGGAGAACAGCAAAAAACTCTTAAATCTTGGTTTGATTGACTTGCTTTGGCAGGGATGCGTTGCTAGGTCTGATAGCCATCGAAATGAGGACGAAGTGATGGACAAAGAGCAAGTCAAGACACGAATTTTACAGGGATTTCCAAATGCTGAAGTGATAGTCAACGAGTTCAGCGGCGGAAACGATCACTATGCCGTTCTTGTTGTCTCGGATGAGTTTTCAGGCAAGAAGCTGCTCGCCCGTCACCGCTCCGTTCTCGACCTTTTTCAGGCGGAAATCGCCAGCGGCGAGGTTCATGCTCTCACGATGAAGCTGCATACCCATGCCGAGTGGGAAATCGAAAAGCCAAAACAAATGATGTTCACTTGATTGGAGGAAGTTCACGATGAACGAATCTTGGAAGCAAAAAATCGAAGAAGACGTTAAAAACAACAAAGTTGTGGTCTATATGCGCGGCACTCCCAACCAACCCCGCTGTGGATTCTCCGCCCGGGTCGTACGAGTGTTCAACGAGCTGAATATTCCCTACAAAACTGAGGACATGGACTCCGATCCAGAGCTTTGGAAGACGCTCGCATCTATCAATAATTGGCCAACATCACCGCAGATTTACATCAACGGCGAGTTCGTGGGTGGTTGTGATATCGTTACAGAAATGTTCAAAAACGGCGAACTTCATAAAGAACTCGGCCTCGCTTGAGTTCCTTCGCCAAGCCGAAGATCAAAATTTTGTAAATTCAGTGCCTTAATATTCCGATACTAGAATATTGAGGTTTTTTTATGAAACGTTCATCCAGCTTACTTAGCTTGTCGTCTGCTGCGGCACTTGTCGCCTGCTCTTCTGGCGGCAAGGGAACTTTTGTTCAACGGGCGAATTGCACGGGAACCAAACCCTCGACAACGCAAGCGCTGACAAGTTCGTTCTCGCTCGCAGGCCAGGAAAAAGCTTATCCCGGCGCCGGATACATAGATTCTGTCATTGAAAGTGGCGGCACGCGAAAAGAATTGCGCTGCACAATGCATGTGGAGCCTGAATCCGAAGACAATTCAACCGTCCGGCTGTGGACTGCGGGTCACTGCTCCTTTGACCCCATGGAGTCTGACTATCTTGATGCGAAAATGGCGTTGAAAATATATCAGGATGGCAGCTACTACACCGTTCCCATAAGGCTCGAGTACAAACAAAACATTGCCAAGCTCGCGCAATTTGTAAAGGTGTTGCCTGCATTCTCCGGCAACTCGTTGCCACCCGAAGCGCTCGACGCATACGTCAACATAAGCCTCTTTCCACAACAACGGCCGGAGATATGTCAGAGCCTGTCCGACAGCTACAAGCTTGAACTTGGCGCGGCTGCAAAAGATATTCTGTGTTTCGGAGAAAGCGAACTGAACAGTACGCTCGCGGTCGTTCAGGCAGATGAAAAAACTCAAATTCGACTCAAACGAACGCTCGCCGAGGTTCGTCTTCAACGGGCTGCTATATTTGACCGACTTACCGAACTCTGGAAAAGGCTTTTCAATCTTTACCTTGACGCGCACAAAGACACCGTGCGTGGAGACGCATGGCTGCGGATGATTGGCTACTATCTCAATGAGCAATTTTGTGCCGCAGACCTAGCAACGCGGCCTCTACCGGACAGCGTGCCGCGCGATTTCAACATGTTTTGCAACAGTACCTACCGACCGCTCATAATTGCGCGTTTTCAGTCGATGCTTCCGCCTGCCCAGTTTGCAAGCATGAACAGCGTCATCAAAGACAAAACGACACCGCTCAGTGAGCTTTTCGCGCTGAACGCGCAAACAAAAAATATTGAACCTGAAGACTATGCACTTCCGGCGCATCAAACCAGCGATGGAACCTTTGCACGCCTTGCAAAAAGAATTTTCGAGCGCTGGACCTCCGGAGGGATCAACCAGCTCCGCCAGCTCAATTTGGAAAACAGCGAAGTATTTGGCTTCAACGAGCAAAGCCTGTTTCAATTTATTGTTAACAAGGCATCTTCCACCTCAGCCAGCGGAAGCGTTCGACCACAATTCTTTAGTCTCAATAATCTCGTCGAAAGAGAGAATGTTGAATTTGCCAAACGGCAGGTTTTGGTGAATTTCGACGGCAGTCAAAATAATTTTCGACTCGAGAAGGGAGACAGCGGAAGCATGCTGACAATTTTCGGTGGGTTGCCGCTTGGAGTTCTCTCGACCGTCAACGGCGAACCGACGTCAGGTGGAGCAAGCGTAACCCCGCTGCCCGAACCCGATGATGAAAACACAGATGAAAAGAAGGTCCCCAGCGGTTGTTGAGAGAGTGAAACCGCCGCCTCAGTTTACCGAGCAGAACTCACCGAGCTTACGGTCAAAAGAATTTTCAATCAGGTATGAAACACTGCCCTCAGCCAGAGGCTTACTGCCCTCTTCCGAACGAACGAATGCTTTTCCAGACAAGTAAGGCACAACACCATCAAAGCTGTTGATGCTTGCATTCATTTCAAGCTGCATATCGTTGAATGTGACAAACTGCCTCACAACGCTTTCCGGCACCCCTGCAGAAGACATTTGCCGAGTATCGACTTTCAATTTCAAAACCAGTTCATTGTTTTTCGAAATTTCCGCCTGCACAGGAGCGGCAGATGACAAACCCTGATTCTGTGCGGAGCCGGTGCACACTCCCAATTTGGCTTCACCGACACACCCCACCCCGACGGCAGCGTTGTTCATCCAAACAACTACAGTCGACGCAGTCGGAGACACTCGTTCGAAGGAGAGCGCGAAGTCGGTCACCAAAACACTGGCCACACCCCTCGCTTCCGCTGCAGCCGCCTTGCGTACCTGCGCATTTAGGAAGTCACAACGTGCATGTCCGGCAGAAACTCCCTCGCAGGAGGGAGAAACCGGACATGAATTACCTTTTAGTCCTGCCAAATCACGTTCCAGTGCAATAAGGTCAAGGCGCATCTTTTCCAAGTCCTGATCAATCACGACAACACTGGGGATGCTGTCCAGTGGCGGCAACATGCTTTTGCATTGTCCCTGCAAAGAGACACTGTCGGACAAACGTGCATCATTGAAGTAGACGTCGTTCGGGGAATTGAATTCACCACTGCAACCATCCACGCCGGCATGAAATAAGGCCACTTTTGAGACAACCGACTGCACTGCAGCTGCCAGTTCGCGATCGGCTGCCGCGACCTCCGGTGCGACCCACTGAAATTCAGCAGGCAACTGATTTGAAGCCTGACGAACTTCCACCGAATCAATCAAAAATCCGGCAGACGCTTTCGCCAATTCCTTATCCCATTCGCCCGCACCATAGCTAATTTCGAAGCGTGCATTTTCACCGCAGGTAAACCCGCCGATGATGTTGCCGTTGGCAAGCACGCGGTATTTCACACCAGAGAGAATTTTGCTGCGCATCAGCGAAGCCGTGCAGAACTGAACATCGTCCAATGCCAGCGCGTCTTTGACAATTGGCAACGCGGAAAACTCAGACAGACTAATCACGGATGATGTTCTTGTGCCAACCGCCGTCGAGGCAACCTTGATTTGCATGCGGCTGGCAAAATTTGTCTTCAGGACACCTTCGTTCCAAATACAATCATAATAATTGCGTCCCGAAGCATCTGACTGGCAGCTCTCTCCCGTAAAAAAGCGCCCTTGATAAAAGGGCTCACAAATCGCAGAAGGAGTTGGTCTGCTGCGAAATTTTGTTTTCGGTAAAAATGAACGGGTTGCAAGGTCAACGATTTTTGCCTCACAATATGCACGAAACACACCTTCACTGCGAGCAACATCCAAAGCGGGAAAACGTTGCCGCAGCGCATCGGTTTCCTCAGCAAACCAGACCGAGGCGCGCTGGATTTGCGTTGCCGCCGAGCGCTCGTCCGATTCAGCCTTCAACACGGCGAAACGCGACTTCTTCATGTCAATATTGCGTTTGATAGGATTGATTTCCTTCTCCTGAAAGCTGGTGAAGTAGCGATTCAGTGCAACATATTTTTCGTTCGTCTCACGGGTGGCACGGAGCAGAGTTTCGATTTGAGCTGCCTTCACATCCGGCGACCAAATCAGCAGACCACCGCGAAAAAGGCCCGATGGAGTTTCACCCGACAGTCCGAAGCCGGTGCCGCTTGGCTGCTCCGGAACGGTGAGTGTCTTTGGTGAAGGCTTGCGTGCAGTCACTTCCGAACATGCTGTGAGCGCAAGGGCTGCGATGACTGGAAACATAAATGAACAACGCGTGATTTTTTTTTCGAAGAGATTCATGATGTTTTTCCTCGGCTGCAGGGATTCAGAAGAATACGCCGGTATCGATTTGAACCTGGTGAGTCACAGGCATATTGCGGCTGCTCAGCTGTCTCTTGTATGCAAACTTGACTTCAAACGGCACCGGGATGGAGCCACGCCTGAAGGCCGGAACGCCGGAATAGACGAGTTCAGCCTCTGCCTGATGCTGCGTTTCGATTGTGTCCCGCTCGAGCACAGAGCGAGTGTCTGAGTTTGTCTCATAGCGGTCAGACGCTTTGTACATATAGTTATAACCCATGCCACCACCCCAGCCACTTTGTGTCGAGAGCATCGCTGCCGCACCCGTCTCCAGTCGATTTCCCAAATCGAATGTGACACGCTGTTTTGGCACTTCAATGGTCTCTGCAGCTGTCACGAGGCGAATCGTGCGCTGGCCCGGAAGCTGGTCGGTGTAGCGGACGAATTGAGAAAGGGACAGACCCTCAACAACTCCGGCAAGTGATTCTTCGGAGACTGCGCCCAGACTGACGTCCCACTGACCGTCACCAAACCCCTTATCGAGCAGATTGTCGGGGTCGTCGATACGACCCGTCGGGGTCGTGACCGTCGCCTGAGTCGCAAGCGCAAATGCGCCATTTTCAAAGCTGCGATTTTTAACAACCAGCTGTGTATCTCCGAGTCCTTGCCCACTCCAGTTTTGCAAAGTGCGATAACCGTTGTCTGCTAACTTTGTGTTTAGGCGGCTGACGGCATCATTCAATTTGGCTGCTGCCTCGCGGGCGGAGGCAGATTGGTTGTTGTAATCGGAAGACAACGCGTTGATGAACTTTTGCCCCATTTCGTTTGCCTGAAACGACACTTCGGCGGCGGTCTGCATACGGTAAAACGGCACGGCAACCGCGAGGGTCGTGCGCGGCGTTGCCCCGAGTGTAAAAATCGGTGCTGTGACCTGCACGCGAGTTTTGACGTCTGCCGCAAAATAACCGACGGCATCGCCGGCGTTGAATCCCTCGGCCGTTAAGAATCCAGCCGTTAGTGCATTCTTGACCGGGTCCTTTTCGCCTTTGAGGATATCATTGAAGGTCAGCGCCTTATTGAGCGGCTTGCTGAGCGGAACGGCATTGAAACCGCCGTCGGTCTTTTCGCTGATGTCTGTGCCCACGTAGCGCAACGTCACGCGTCGTATCTTGGCCGGCATCACCTTTGCATCCTCGGCGGCGTACGCCGCTGGGGTCAAAACAGTGCAAAACGAAAAAAATGGTAACGAAAGTCTCCGGAGCATGACTCACCCGCAACAAAATAAAAAAATTTTCCGCTCAAAAAAAAGGCTGATCAATCGATCAGCCCGTGCTTTTCAAATCAAAGTGCTTGGAGAGACGCAAGCGTCGCTTCGAGATCGCGCTTGTGCAGACGGGTCTCGGGCTCGCGTCCGACGGGAAGATCACCCGAGTCGATACGTTCAATTGCTTCTTTCAGAAGGGCAACGGCCTCGGCCTTGCGACCCTTTTTTGCCAGCGCCTGTGCGCGATGGTCGTAAACATTGAAGAAGTAGTCACCCGTTGCAGTTTCCGGACTCTCGGAACCAGGAAAAGCCTGCGAAGACAAAGCGCGTGTGCTGAACTCGAAGGATTTATCGACACCGCCGCCAAAAATTTCGGGAATTTTCAGGTAGACGGCCGAAGCAAGACGACTCACGCCTCCGCCTTCATAGCGGTTGTCGGTCGTCAGTCCGTCATTGATGAGACGGAGCAGCTCGGGGATCCGACCCAACGATGCAGAAACGCCATTGGCGTTACCCCACAGTGCCAGACAGCTCGCCTTCCAGTAGTAATACTGTGGCGTCGGTCCGACTTTGGAAGGTGAAATATTGTTTTCCACAGTGTCGAGGCAGCGGTTGTAGATTGCTTTGCGGACATCTTTGTTGCCCTGATCTCCAAGAATGAGACCTTCGTAGTAATCAAGACGGGCGAGTTGCTCGACGGCATAAATCTTTTCAGCACCATTGAGATTGGTCAGACCGGTCGCGTAAGCAGCACGCGCCTCGGCGATCTTGGCCGGACCCTGCTCGCGTTGCTGGTACAATGCGTCGGCAGCACCGAAATCAAATGCAAAGGCGGAAACAGAAACTGACGCAACAGCAGACGCAACAACGCGCCACAAGAACGAATTCATAAAGTGCCTCCGTGATTGATTCACTGGAGACACGTTTTGCCACAGAAGTGGTAATAATGCCAGCCGAGCAGCGAACTAGTCGAGATTACAGACTGTATAGTCCAGCTGTACGCCACCGACCGGCCAAGTGTACTTCTGAATGTCGGTTGTGCTGATCGAACACGCGTGGATTTTGTTGATCAGCGCATGATTGAGTGCGCCTTTAGTGGGCTTTTGTTTTTGATCAATCAGCCATAGAAAGTCAGGCGCCGTTCCACTTCGACCAGATGCGAGTGAAGAATCTTTTGCGTTCTCGGTGGTCGGTATCAATCCCCACTCACCGCCAATCAAATTCTGCTTTGAATCCAGCTCGAGTGTGTAAAACACCGTATCAACATCAACCGCCTCATCGGAAGGTGTGTAAGAAAGTTTGGGGCCGTTTTCGACTCCGTAGAAAAGCTTCACCTTCATTTGAACAAGAAAGGCAGTTCCTTTGGCCCGATAGTCCTTGAATAGGTCATCAACCTCAGCGACTGCAACT
>JBEDKY010000445.1:0-3111 GCA_041171905.1 Pseudomonadota bacterium | reverse complement strand
ATCCGACGGTGAACACGTCCGCAAAACCTTCTTGGTCAGAAAGGAATTCACAAACCTGTCCGATGTCTTGGCCGGTTCGTCTGAAATGCTCACACGCAAGGAGGCCGAGTCGCTGCAGTCTCTCACGCTCAGCGAGAGCATCGCTCCAGAGAGCGAGGGGCCGTTCGAGACAGGTGCTTTTTGGTCGGCACTTCCGAAGGTTCAAAAGGAGGCTCTCACTCCTCTGCTGGAGACCCTCTTGGGCTGGCCATTGGATCGCACTCCTTCGGCGGTCGTTCAAAGTGTCGTTCAGGCATTCGTCGGCACGCACAATTCAACGTTGCCAAAATGGTTCATCCGCGCCGCACGGCTTGAACTTGCGCTTGAAGTCGTGCTTCTTGCGCGCGGAGTTGATGTGCGCACGCAGGCCGAAATTGTGCGTGCTTTTGTGCCGGAGAAGAAGACTGACCTCACCCGTGTCCAAATCGCAGATGCATACTCCAAGACCCCGCAGCAACTGTCGGTTGAAAAAATCGCATTTGCAGTTCCGCTGATGAAGACTTTGTCAGTTTTGCCGCGTGAACAATTGCATGCACAACACTCCAAACTCGTCGCGCGTCATCGGCCGCGTTCGCTCGTGTGGGTTGAATACGACAGTTGGCGGCAGGCGCTTCTGCCTCAAGGGCAGTTTGAATGGCTGAAAGCCGGTGCACGGATCATCTGCCCGATCGAAAGGGTGCAAGGAGTGTGTCTGAGCAACGGACGGCTTGGGTTCTTCACATCGATTGACTTCGAAGATTCACTGCATGCTCAGTCGGTCCGAGAAGCGCTCAACCGATGTCGTAAGGCTGCACTTCGCCTTCTTTCTGAGCCTCATCTCAAAGCGGCCCAACAGGCCCGTCCTGCTGCGCCTGGCCTGACGCTGATGCGTGAGCGCATCAGCCTGATGCCCGTTGGTTACAACCTTCCGCGGAACGAGGCTGTTCCCGCGACGACCGAAGTCAGAATGTCGGCACCCAACTGGTACAGTGCCGGCGATCATTTTACCTTTGCACCTGAATCGTGGCGCAACGTGGTTGATTCGACTCACGAAGTCGTTCAGGTTTTTGCAAAGGGCTGAATGCCTGCAATTGCGTTAATTCTGAGTTTTGATGCGTTCGAGGAAAGTGTTCCATTCGGAAAGAACTCGCGCAAATGCCGCATCTTTGTCCATAGTTCCTCCGCCGCACATCAACTCAACCAAATTAATGCCGCTGCGGCGGAGAAAGTCCGCGTGTCCGAGGCCATCCATATAGATTTTTGTCAGCGAGGACTCGTCGATGTGCCGTCGACAGGGTCCATCAGGAACATTGCTTTTATGCTTTCGTTTCCTGCTGCGAGTTTTGCGGCAAATTTACCGGTCTCGCTGTATGCGAGAATCACGATATTTGATTTTCCCTGACGCACGATTCCGTCAATCAGTTCTTGCATTTTTCGTAAGTCACGGGGTTGGTCGGCTGTGAGCGGGTTGTAGTCGATGTTGCCAAAAACACTCTCGCCCTGCCGAACGCATTCGTGTTCAAGAAAAGGCTGATAGACACTTTCTTTCACGGCCGAGCTTCGCAGAAGCAAAAAAACGCTGTCTGAACAATTGGCCCATAAAGATTGCGGGATAAGAAAAACAAACAAAAAAAAGAGCTTTACAGATTGGAGCATTTTTTTTCTCCGCGGAGCAATGCCCCTCTCAATTCAGCAAAATATTGGTATTCGGGTGGACTCAGCAATGCGACTCAATCCCTGAGCCCATCAACCAGAATCCACTCCATGGCACGAGTCGGCGGCAGAAGTTTGCAATAGTGCATACCGTCGAGACCAGCCGGAGCGTTCAAACCAGTCGCAAGTGCGGGCGAAGTCACAGTCGCAGTGCGTTGTTCTGAGTCATTTTCAAAAATAAGCCGTGCCGGAACCCACTGCAAACCCGAGGCAAGCCTGCGATCTTCGGCGAAGCGAAGTTGCCGCCCGCGTTTGAGAAACCGTTCGCGCGCTTGTGTGGAGACATTGTCCAGCGCCCATTCGTAAGCTGCTTTATTATATTCACTGCAGGAAGGTGTGAGGGTGGATGCGCGACCCGTGAGCTTGGACAGCGACTCTGGACTTTTGTTTTTACAGGCAATCGATTGCGCAGCTTCAGGGATAGTCGAACGGTCCATAACATTTGGGTGATAATTCAACATCGATCCAATCGAGATACCAACAACGTTTCCAGATATCATTTTCGCTGATGGTTTACTGAGTGCAAAGTCAAACGTGCGGTCATAAATTGTCTGGTTGACCACTGTTGTCAGGGCATCACCCAAAAAAATCGCCTTTGAGCGTTGAACATCGATGCACCACTCGCGATCCTTTTGCTGTGCTGTCCAATAGCCGCTCAGCATCGAGTTTGTCGCTGCAATTGCTTTCGATAGATTTTCCTGCGCAGATTTTTTTTCTTCTTGCGCAAAGACTGATTTGTCGGTGGTTAAAATAAAATCTGAAATCATCCCAGCAATAGTGCGCTGTGCTTCGGAGTACTCAACTTCAGAAGGCAAGTCCGAACGGTGACGATCGGTGCCAGCAAATTGGGAGTGATTGATTTTAGGCAATAGGATGACGGGTTTCTTTTCACGATCGCGCAGGGGATTGGCAGGGTCCAGCAGGCTTTTGGCGTCGACAGCGACTCGTGTCATGCGTGTTTGTCCGTCGAGTTCGCCGCTCAGTGTAAAGACCGGAAGATCTGCCTGTGGCAGAGAACTGTTGCCATCCGAGCGCACGAGGTACGAGGAGAGCAGGATGAGCGACTGAAACTTTTTCTGGTTGACAAAATACTGCGCGACAATTCCACCCAACGAGTGTCCGGCAATCGAAGTTGATTCGGGTGAAGCCTCGGCAAAGCCGTTTTTTTGCAGAGTGCGAAAAATGTATTCGGTTGCATGCTCTGCCTGTGGCGGATTTGCTGTTCCGGCAAAAAAGCGGACAATACCCACCCACATTTTGAAGGGTGACTTCAGCTGAATCTCGCGTGCCAGATTCTCGTAGTCCGAAGTGTCCTTCTGGGCTCCAGGGAAAATAATCAAGAGTCGGGTGAACGGGGCTTCTTTGATGGGTGGAATAATC
>JBEDKY010000444.1:0-2951 GCA_041171905.1 Pseudomonadota bacterium | reverse complement strand
GTCACACTCCTATTCAAATCGGAAGATTGCAATGGTAGCGCTGATACATAGAAGCGCTCTCGTCTATTGGCCGACAGATAAATCTGCGATTTTCAGCAACGAACGACTTGAATTTTTGGGTGACTCCTTCATCAGCTACTTTGTCGCCAGCGAGGCGATGTCTGCGTATCCAAAAATGGCCGAGGGTGAGTTGTCGAAGTTGCGCGCTGCAATTGTCGGTACCGAAAATCTTGCGGAGAAGTCGCGCCAGCTGAGGCTGCACGACCTGCTGATGTTCGGGCGCGGTGAGATTGCAAAGGGCGGATTCAAGTCAGAGAAACGGCAAAATATTCTTGCCGACGGTTTCGAGGCGGTGACTGCCGCATTGTTGCTGGACGCGGGCCAGGCGCACGTCTGGGAGTGGCTCAGAAGTCTGTTTGCTGCCGACCTTGTTGTTGCAGAGCGAACACTCAGCGACTTCGATGTGAAAACCCGTTTTCAACAATGGACACAGAGCGTCTGTGGTCGTCCGCCTGTTTATAAACTTGTAAAGACGGTTTCAACACCACAGGAGACGCAGTTTATTGTGGCCGGATTCATCGGCCGCACTGAATTGGCTAGAGCAGGCGCTGCCAATAAGCGCGAGGCGAGCAAGCTTGTCGCAGGACGCATGCAGAAGATGATGGAATCAGGTGCACTGACCGCTGAGATGGTGAAGCAGTATGCTTCAGAGACAGATATTCAAGAGGACGAGTGAATGAACATGAATAATTCCAAAAGATGTGGCTACGTGGCATTGTTGGGCCAGCCGAATGCCGGTAAGAGCACGCTGATGAATGCTTGCATTGGTACAAAACTCGCTGTTGTCAGTGCCAAACCGCAGACCACCCGAAACAAGATTCTGGGCATTTGTCCCAACGCTGAAAGTCAGATTCTTTTTCTCGACACCCCGGGCATTCACAAGACAGGCGGATTGCCGAAATTGAACAAGCGTATGAATGCAACCGCGTGGTCAGTGCTGCAGGACGCCGACGTGGTCTGTTATCTGGTCGACGCCAGTTCAGGTTGGTCGGAAGAGGATGAGGCTTTCTTCGGACAGATTTCCGGACAATGCGCAAAGCCTCTTGTTGTCGTTGCAACCAAAACTGACAAGCTCAAAAGCGAAATTATTGAAGAGCATTTGAGTGTAATTTCTGATCGCGTCAGCACCTGTTTGCGCGCCGCTTCAGACGCAGCCGGCGGGAGAGCCGCAAATGCACTTGCCGAGCCGCTGGCTATTTCTGCAAAGCGTCCGGCCGACGTGCAAAGATTCAAAGATTTTATTTCGCAGAGGATGCCAGAGGGACCGTGGCTCTACGCCGAGGATGACATCACCGACAGACCACAGCAATTTGTTTGCGGTGAGCTGATTCGTGAACAGCTTTTTCGCCAGTTGGGTCAGGAGCTTCCTTACAGCGCTGCGGTTAAGGTGGACAGGTTCGAGAACAAAAGCGGACTTACAGTGATGCAGGCGAGTATCATTGTGCACAAGGAGAATCACAAAGGCATGGTGATCGGTGCCCGTGGCAGCAGAATTAAATCAATCGGTCAGGCCGCCCGTGAATCGCTTGAGAAACATCTGGGTCGAAAGGTTCACCTGGAATTGTTTGTCAAGGTCCAGGCAAACTGGATCGATTCCGACAACCTTCTGGCGGAGTATGCGGGTCTTGATAAAACGGAAGAATGAATCTTCTTGTTTTTATTTTGTCCCTGTGTCAGTGTCCTAAAGTGGCCGGGGAGTGCTCAGATTCGTTCATCCTTCTTTGCCGTCAGACTCCATCAGCGAAGTCTGTCTCCATTGATCAAGTGATCATCGGAATTTATTTTTCAGAAGTCCCTCATAAGTTGTGGCCGAATTTCATCTTCCACAGACTTATTGCGGTTGTTCCTCTCGGAGTTTTATATCAGTGATTTTTATTTCCGGTACTTTTCAGGACAGCGGAGCCAAACCAGCTGCCAGTCCTCGCACCCGCAAATCACCCGCAAAAAAGGCGAAGACCACTGTCACTGCAGAGGTGGATGACAATTTGCCCGCCGAACCGGTGGGCGTGCAGCATGCAGTGCCGACACCCGTGAACAATTTTCAAAGCGAAAATCACCAGGAGGATGCGCCCGAAATGACCCAAACCCACTCCGAGCAAGCATGGCAAGGTGAATCTGAACTCCCTCAGGAACAGGGTTATGCCGCATACCAAGATCAGCAGGGTACAATCGGATACGCCGACGACGAGGGTTATTACGAAGGCGAAGGATATGTAGCCGCTGATGAATCTACTGGGCAAAGCAACAACCAGATCTTGCTCACGCTGAGCTACTCGCTCATGAATCAGGTCAAACAAGTTGCGCGCATGGAAGGTGTATTTCCCGAAGACATTCTCATCGAGCTGATTGCGGAAGGTGTGACGCGGCGCGCTTTTGAGGATGCGCAAAGGCCCGCACCAAGTCACCTGATGACGCGCACCGGATACGTCGCACCGGATGCAAATGGGAACGTTCAGCAGCCTCAGCTGAGCCATCATTCGATGCAGGGTCATCAGCGTGGCAATCATCAGGGTCACAACAACCGTCGCTACAACCAGAACGGAAATCAAAACGGAAACCGCGGCAACCACTTTCAGGGCCGCAACCGGCAGAATCAATTTAAAAACAAGCAGCGCAACGGAAAATAACCAGCGATGACGGGCCGGCAGCATGGTCGCCTCAAAAAGATCGCAGTCACGGGCGGCATAGGGTCAGGAAAATCATCCTTGGTCCGTGAGCTTGCCTTGCTCGGGTATCCAGTCTTTGATGCAGATGTTTTGGTGAGTCAGGTCGTATTGGAGCCCGACGTTCGGCAACAGATCACTGCGTTGCTGGGAGATCATTCCTACGCGACAGATGAGCATGGTCAGGTTGTCTATCAGCGGCGTTGGGTGCGCGACCGCGTGTTTGCC
>JBEDKY010000443.1:0-4567 GCA_041171905.1 Pseudomonadota bacterium | reverse complement strand
GCATGAAGGATCTGCCCGTTGAGACAACATCCGGCCTGCGAGTTGCGGCTGTGCTTCCGCGCGCAAATCCGGCTGATGTCATGATCCTCTCGCCACAACTCCTGACACATGTAAAGAGAGTCACGGGTGCTGCCTCGCTGGCCGAACTCGACACAACAAAAATCCTTGATGCCCTGCGCGGGTTCAACTGGAAGGGCGCGGCGCCAGTGGGCACCACAAGTGCGCGCAGGCAGTTCTTCCTGCGCAAGACTTTTGCCGGCTTTGAGCTTCCTCTGATGGTTCTGCGCGGAAACGTCGACACCCGCCTGGCACGGGTTGCCGCCAATGAGTTTTCCTTCATCATGCTCGCGCGCGCGGGAATCGACAGACTCGGACTCTTTCAGCCTGACGCCATGCTCACACTGCCAGTTGCAATCTCGACACCCGCACCTGCGCAGGGAATTGTCGCAATCGAATGCCGCGATGATGACCATGAACTCAGGAGCCATCTGGCTGCTCTGAGTAACAGCGAAGCTTCGTTGCAGGCAGCGTGTGAGCGGACGGCTCTCTGGCTGACGGGAGGCAATTGCCACACAGCTTTGGCGGTGCATTTCGACGGCACGCGTCTGACAACCTGGGCTGCACAGGAAGAACAGCACAGCGAACTGAACTTCACCTTGTCTGAAAGTGAAGCTCATGAGTTCAGACAACTGGCGGTTCAGGCCGACCATCACAACTTGTTTCAAACAATGCTGAACAGCGCTTCCGCGCATCGGCTTCACCAACAACTGACTCAATCGGGATTCGCCAAACTCATGCAGATGCGCACCCCGATGCATGCTGCAAAGGAGTGACCATTGCTGACAGTTCGTTGCGGCGTTGCGCAAGACAAAGATGGAGCTCCCAACGACTGTGACTGGGCCGTGTTGCAGTCGTTTGCCAATCCGGCATTTTCTGACGGTGAGCTTTTACAGTCACTCTCACAGGCAAATGCCGTGCACGTCTTTGCCAGCCTTACGGCCTTAAATTTTTTTCTGAAAAGCTGGAACCGTTGCGACGCAGCAGAAAGAAAAAAGCTCTCGGGTCGGGAAATGACTGCCTGTGGAGTCGGACATTCGACCGACGCTGCCACCCGAACTCTACACCAATCTGGTGCAACGCTGAATTGGCAGATTCCGCAGTTCGGCGAAGGCGACGCACGTGAAAATGGTCTGCACTGGACCCTTGAACAGCTGGAAAAGCGCGGACTCATCCCGAAGAACACACTGCACCTGTGGAGCAAAACCGACGCCACATCTGCGAAAATTCTGCGTGACTTAAAAAGAATGCGTCTGTGGAACGACTGGCAGATACACACACATGAAATTTACTCATTGGGAATCAACCTGAAATCAATGCCCGCTGAGGCAATCGATGCATTGGAAAAAGATACACCCGTTTGTTTTGGTGTGAAGTCGGCCGAGGTCCTCGATGCCACATTAGCCGCTCTGCTGAAACACACCATGCAGAATTCGATTTCACAATTGCCGCGCTCGATCCACTTCAGCGTCTGGGAACGTGGCGCGCTGCAGCGTGCTCAGCAGCTTTATATGCAACCAAGGCTTTTGCCGTGGAGCGAATTTGAGTCCATGCTGCCAATAGCTGCCAAATGAGACGGACCATTCTGAACATGACTAAATCCATCCTTTCCATCGTATGTCTGCTGAGCGCCCCGGCTGCGGCGATGGATTGGCAATTCCGTTCCGGGGCACTGCTTGCTGGTGAGGGTGGCTTGCTCAATGGCTCGAAGGTGCCAATCACCTCGACCTCCCAAAGGGAATACGACGACGAGTCGGCAAAGACTGGCCTGAGCAAAAGCGCACGCGAAAAAATAAAGACCAGCCGATTGCGTGGGCTCGAAGGATACACAAGCGGCACAATTGCGATGGGCTACGAAGGCTACAGCAATGATTTGCGCTGGCAGAGTTCCGTGGATCTCAAGGCCTCGGGCGGATTCGGAAATTCGAGCGGCCGTTTTTTTAGCCCAGCCTTCGATCCGGTCGTTCCGGCACAAGGCCGGGGCGGACGTAATTCGGGATGGCTTGCAGGTGGCGAAGGTGAGCTCCACTGGATTCCATTCAATGGCTTTTCAACTCACCTGAGTGCGTCTTTTTCAACAGGTTCAAATCTGTTCAAAGAGCCTTTTTCAAGGATTTTGATCAGTCCAGAGGCTGAGATTCGTGCAGATAAATTTGAAATCACACCCGCCTTTGCGTGGCAGCGGTTGCTCGGCTCAGATGCGCTGCCTGCAGCCGACCTCAGCGCTTGGTCAGTGAACGTCGAGTGGCTGGGCGCAAAAAGCTTTCGCATTCAGAACCCGAGAGGCTATCCCACTCTGAGAGTATGGCGTGCCCTGGCGCAGGGTTCGCCGCTACTTGTCACTGCGATGGAAAACGAAGGGCGTTTTTTTGAGATCAACATCACGCCCAAAATCCTCTTTTCCGGAGGATTCAGCCTCATTTCGCACTTTCGCAGTGTTTCGGGCAGCGAACAATCCTACATCGCCCCCTCGCTGGCCGCCGAAATCAACCGCCGCGGAAAAGAATTTAACACTTGGCGGCCGCCGTCCGCCTCCGCAGACTATTCCAGTCAGACTATCGAATGGCGCAACAGCCTCAACAAAAAAGTCGATCGCAACTGGAACATCTACGCAACCATACATTTCACGTCGCAAAGCAACTCCTTCTCGCAGACGGCCACGTCGAATCTCCGCTACAGTGACCTCATCGATGTCGCACGCGAATCCACATTCAGATATTTTTTGGGAAGCGAATTTCTCCTTTGAGCTGACTTCATGGTAGCCTTGAAACAAACACACGAGGCACAATTCCATGAAACACTCAGAGCTTCTCTGGATCCAAAACATGGCACGTCTGGCCTGTGGTCAGACGGTTCAAGTTCAGCAACCCACCGAGATTCTCAACCAAGCTCTTGGTTTTTTTCTGGAAGAACTGACAGCCATCCTTCATGGCCATGTCACCTACTTCAATGATCTTGTGATGCAGGAGCGCCCCGACCTCGCCGTGCGCGTGTTCAAACTCGGCGTCCCGCGCACCGGACTCATGCTGCTCCGCGGCAAAGAAAAACTGATTGTCCAGAATGACGGCTTCAGGCTGCGGGTGCGAATCGTCCAGATTCAGGCCTATCAGGAACAAAGCATCGAGGCTTTTGACGTCGACGCGGTTTTGAATGCGGACAACACAGTCAGCTGGATTGCCTCGCACGACAGACAGCGCATCAACCCCCTGCTGCTAGTTCAAGAGTACCTTGGAAAGTTCATGGGCTACGGTGCACAGTCGTTTTTGCGTCCGCGCGCTACCGGCCAGCGGTCGGCCACGGGGTCATCCGCAGAACTCCAGCCCTGAACTGACGGAGTTGTTGAATTCACACTCCGCTCTGATATGGTCCGTTGGTTTCCAGACCAACGGACCGTTACTTTTTGGAGCACTGCATGGAAAAAGTCGCTGTCAAAGCCGACGGCCTGTCGCTCGCCAAAGGCAAACTCAAACTCTCCCGCACTGAAATCATTGCTGATTATCGGGTGGGCTACCGAAGCCGGCTGGCCAGTCTCGCGGGCCGAAAGGAAGTCCTCACCGGCAAGGCTAAATTCGGGATTTTCGGCGACGGCAAGGAAGTCCCCCAATTGGCAATGGCCAAGGCCTTCCGCGAGGGAGACATCCGCAGCGGATACTATCGCGACCAGACCTTCATGATGGCCGCAGGCTTGCTGTCGGTGCGTGAATTCTTCTCACAACTCTATGCGGACACGAACGCAGCACACGAACCGGCTTCCGCCGGCCGGCAGATGAACTGCCACTTTGCCACCCGTATGCTTGACGATGATGGACGCTGGTTGCCCGTGGTGGAAAAAAAGCAATCGTCTTCCGACATCTCTCCTACGGCCGGACAAATGTCCCGCCTGCTCGGGCTCGCCTACGCCTCCAAGCTCTACCGAAAGGAACCCGCACTTGCGAACGCAGGCGGTGGTTTCAGCCGGCAGGGCAATGAAGTCGCGTTCGGTACGATTGGCGACGCCAGCACGAGCGAAGGTATTTTCTGGGAGTCGCTCAACGCGGCTGGTGTTTTGCAAGTTCCGTTGGTGATGTCGGTTTGGGACGACGGCTACGGAATCTCGGTTCCGCGCGAACATCAAACGGTCAAAAGCTCAATTTCAGAAGCGCTCGCAGGATTCCAATCGCGCGGCACTGCAAAAGGTTTCGACCTTCACGTGGTTGCGGGCTGGGATTATCCGGCATTGGTCGAGGCCTATTTTGAAGGGGTCGAAAAGACCCGGCGCGAACACACACCCGCGCTGTTTCACATCGTTGAACTGACGCAGCCACAAGGCCACTCGACGAGCGGAAGTCACGAGCGCTACAAAACCAAAGAACGGCTCGCGTGGGAAGAAGACCACGACTGCCTGCGCCGCATGCGCCGCTGGATTGTCGAGCAGCGGTTCGCCACCGAGGGCGAACTCGATGCCATGGAAAATGAAGAACGCACGTTGGTCGAGAGCGCACGCAAAGAAGCATGGGAACTCTACCTTGAG
>JBEDKY010000442.1:0-10412 GCA_041171905.1 Pseudomonadota bacterium | reverse complement strand
GTGCGATAAAGTTTGCTGAAAAGCCACGTTTCACGACCTTGAAGCCAACCGTATTTGCTGACGTCAAAGACGTTGCCGGTGCGGTCGAGACAATTCCAGAATCCGCCGTTCTTTGAATCCCAAGAGTGTTTCTCCCAAAAGGGAATCACCCGCTCAAAAAGTTCACTCTCAATTTCCTGCCGCAATCGGGCGAGAGTCTGCACAGGCACGGCGAATTTTTTTTCAGTCTGCATATTCATTTTAAAGCTCCTCGCCGCGCAGCCATTCTTGATAGCGTTTGTAGAGTTGATGGGCGGCCGGATAAATCGAATTGGGACTCATGAAATGAGAAAATTCAAAGGTGATAAGCTTGTCGACTCCGGCGGCCGAAGCCTGCTCGGCTTTGTACATGAGTTTGCGGATGTCGGTCGGTGGGAATTTGATTGGCATATCGCGATCGAAGCTTTCCAGATTGCTCCAGCACTGCAGCCCGTGTTTGCGCGCCAGATCGCGGTTGACCCTGAGGTAGTCCGGCAATTCAAGAAAAGACATTTGCCCGTCCTGAAATGCAACGATGTCGACCTTTCCCTCGAGGTCGCGAAACACTGAGCCCCACTCCTTCACGTGCTGGTCGAGCGAGATGGCTTCAGAGCCGAATTGCTTGACTCCCTTAACATAGGGAGACATCAATATGGGGATATTCTTGAGTGAGCGCAGATGCGCCGACAATTCGTCGTAAACCCGCATCATGCCCGCATTGAATGTATTTATTTCATGGCTGATGTACCAACCGGCAAACGCCTTCCGATGGCCATAACGTTCCATCACCTCGCTGCAGAAATCTCTGTTGAGATCGCTTTCTTTTTTGTAATCACCATTGATCCAGTGGTCACCGGAATCGTAGGTGCCAAAAAAGAATTTCATTCCGCAGCGCTCGGCCTGCGTCAGAAACAGGTCGACCAAATCCTGATACGCAGGCAGACATTTGCGATGCTTGCCGATGACTTTGGAATCGAAGGTCAGACGCTCACGGTAGCCCGCACGAATGAGGATGACGGTGTCAATTCCGATGGCCTTCATGGCATCGAAGTCTGCAGCCCATTCGCGCTTGCCCCAATTCTGCGGTGGAATATCATGGGTGATTTCGTCGAGAAAAGTTCCGGTGATTTTCAGCATGGTTCAATCTTCCATGTTTGAATTTCAAAAGGTTTGAAGCTGACTGAGAGTGTTTCATTGCCTGCCGCAGCCGCTGAAACGGGAGTGCGTTCATCTAGCTGCACACGCTGTGCCTTAAATTTCACACCGGCAAAGACCGGCATGCGAAGTTCGGCCTGCACCTGAAAGCCGGATGGATTGCAGATGCGCATAACAACTCCTTCTCCTGCGGGCCGCAATGACATCAATTCCAATGCCGTGTTGCCGAAATCCAACATTGAACTGCGCATTGAATTCACTTCACTAGGGTTGATGACCGGCACAACCGGACATTCCTGAACCCAGCATGGATGAACACCTTCACGCAAGTGGCGCATGGCCGCAGCTGTTGTCGCAGCAAAACCAAAATTCAAGTGATGATCGAGTTGACGCTGGAGCTGAGCATCCGGCGTGGGACGTTGCGGACCAGCCTGACACGAGCGTATTCGGCCACCGCGGACTGAAAGATGTCCGACGGCACGGTGCAAAGTGAATGCAACGCAGGGATGCGGCCCTGTCGGAGAGCCAAAAAGTTCAAACTCATGAAGCCCCACTCCGCCGGCAAAAACACTGCCCTGCGCAGCGACAACAACGACTCCGTCGTTTGTATGATGAACTGGATACATTTTTTCGCCCGGATATGCGGGCTTGGCCAATGGGCCTTCCCAGAGTTCCTGCGCCGCAGGCGTGGCAGGCAATTCAATCCATTGCCCCTGCCCATGCGACAACACGCCCTTGCATGCGCCGAGTTCGTTTGCAGCTGCAACTGCGCGTGGATCAAAAACGATTCTCAGGCGGCTGTCTTTAAAGACGTTGGTGTAAGAGATCTGCAAATCCCACGTGCAGCCGGTGTCAGTTAAAGCAACGCCCTGTTTCTTTGCCGCATCAGCAGTGTCCACGACCGGACGGCGGCAGGCGCGCACGCAGATTGTCGTGCTCACAGAAGGCCCAAGACAATCGTTCAACGGCCGTGAGGAAAGGTCGTCGCGCCGGATGTATGCCGGACCGGTTATCTCAAACGTCAGATGGTAAACGCCATCAAGACGGCTGTCTGATTCTGCGCTCAGCAGACGGGCCCGTTGCACCGGCAACTCCGGACACGGGCCATGCGAATAGCCGTCGCCCAAATCCGCATCCAGCTCAAAGCGGAAAGCACTGGTCAATTCCTGCGGAACTTCGACGCCAGCCGCATTCTCTGCGAGGCGAAGATTTGCCGAAGTTTCGTTGATTGTGATGATCTCGAAGCCAAGCGCGGGAAGCGAGACGTCAGCGCACAGCTCATACGCTCTACCCCATGTTGTTTCGAGGTACCGGTTGCGGATGGCCTTGCACTCCGTCGACAACACGCGAAGCGCAAGCGGATGTCCTTCGGAGTCAACAGCCTGCAGTGCACGGGATGCAGACTTCTCCGAGAATTCCCCGCCCTCGTCGGCAAGAAGAATACGCGCTTGAGCAGAAACAGTGACAGGCCACGGATGCGGATTGAAAACAAAAACACGCGCGGTGCGTGCATCAGTCGGTGCAGACAATCGCCGCTGGATGATGTGTTCAATTTGCCGCGTGATGATTTCCTGCGACAGCGCGAGCACTTCATGAAAGCGCTGCACGTCGTCCAGATGCACATCATCCACACTGCAACCGCAGATGTCATCATGGGCATGATTTTTAAGCAGAGTGTCCCAGGCGATTTGCAGCAGGGCAGCATCGGCGCAGGGCAAGCCGTTGAGCGATGACCAAGCCAGCAATGGCTCAACCACACCAGTCAGGATATCCTGAGCACGGTGGTTGAGGATTTTGAGATCGATGCGCGAGGAGAGCACATTGCGCAACAGCGGATGATCGGCCTGTCCGAGCAGATCGCCGCAATGAACTGGCATTTTTTGAGAACCGAGCGAAGCGTGCAAGTCGTGCAGATAATCCTCAAAAGAACCAAAGCGCAGGCTGATGTCAGATTGCGCTTGATTGAGCTGACTGACAACAGCCCCGAGATCGTCCCGCGCGGGAAGATGATCGCCACCGGCGGGAAGAACGAGCACATTCTCCTTGTGAACAGGAAGGAGTCTTGCCAGCGTGCCGCTCAAGCGCTCCTGTGCCAGAGCCGTGCGCGCTGACAAGCCGTCATAGCGACCGTGAAAACTCTCTTGCCCCAACGCGCCAAGTGGAAAATAACCTTCACGCAAAAACGTTGACAAAACCTGCGAGCCATCGGGGGACTGCCAAAGAAAAACTGCTCCATGAGCGTCACGCAGTTGCTCGGGCATACCGCGCATGAACAAAAAAGAATCAATGCCAAAGCCCGAAAGAATCTGCGGCAGCTGGGCAAAATGACCGAAGGAATCAGGAACGTATCCGACACGCGACGCACCGCCCAAGTCATCGCCCATCTGCAAACCGCGCTGCAGGTTGCGGATGAGTGATTCGGGCCGCGCAAGAAAACAATCAGGCATCGTGTACCAAGGTCCGACCTTGATTTTTCCTGACTCAACCAACGCCTGAACTCGAGGTTTGTCGTGCGGCCTGACGGCAAAATAATCTTCTAAAAGAACTGTCTGACCGTCGAGAACAAACAACGGCAACGCACCGCTTTCGAGCCATCCGAGCAGGTCGGTCATCATTTCGATAAGCCGCAGTCGGTACGCCTGAAACGGCAGGTACCATGCTCTGTCCCAATGCGTGTGTGGTACAACAATCCCCGAGCGACTTTGTTTCATGGCCGATGCACTCTGTTCCGCCCCGCGGCAGTTAAATTTCAATAGGTTTTGGCGCATAATTCAAGCGGGTTTGCTATCATCTGAGGCTCTGCGGGTCAATTCACGGCAAAAAACTTCCGCGCAAGCCGCGTGACCCGCTTTTCTCTTGCAATGTGAGAGGGTAAAGGGATTCCCATCGCCCTCACTGCGTTCAATCTGTCCGGAGCTCCGCATGGCACGTTTGGTGACCTCCATAGTCCTGCAGCGTCCCATCCAGAGGTCTTTGCTCTTTTCTTTGGGAATTCTCAGCACCGCTGCCGCACTCGCGGGCGTTTTTGCACAAAAGTTCTTTGTCGACTCACTGAAGGCCGGTCAAACCGACCTCACCCTTTGGACCCTGCTCCTCAGTGCCGCGTTCGGGCTTTTTACAGCGCAGGCGCTACAAGCCCTTTGCAAATATCTGTTCGTCCGCGAGGGAACACTCGTCCACCGCGCCATTTCCGAGAAAATATATGAACAAACTCTGGCGCTGCGGGGTGAGTCTCGATTTAAATTTACGATTGGAGAGACCGTCAGCTTGTACGCTCAGGACGTCAATGCCGTCGTCTCCCTTTTTGAGGAAGTCTTGCCGCTCATCGCCAACGCCGGCGTTCCCCTCATTTGTTTTCCATTTGCGCTGATGTGGCTCGACGATCTTCCGCCCGCGCCGCTGCTAGTCACCGCAGGCCTGAATCTTTTGATTTGCCTTTTTCTCGCCCGCCGTCAGGCATTTCTTTTTGGCCGTTCAAAAGCTGCGACAGCCGCTCGAGTCGCCGTGATAAACGAATGGTTACAGAATATGCGCGCGGTAAGAATGCTCGGTTGGAGCAAAAATTTTGAGGACAAAATATTCACGGCGCGCGGGAGTGAAACCGAAGCGCGGCTGCGGCAGGTCAGCAATGGCTCGGCCATGAACGGAGTCATGCAGGTTGCCCCATACATGCTCAACGCCGTGGCACTCGCCTACACAGCGTTGCGGCCGGAGGTGACCGCCGGCAGTCTTGTGGCGGCGCTTTGGCTGTGCGGCGTCTTCATGGTGCGACCGCTGCGCAGTTTTCCGTGGGCGCTGGTGAACACTCTCGATGCGTTTGCATCGGCACGCCGAATCGAAAATTACCTCGCATTGGAGCGCGAGCCTTCAGAACAATCGTCCATTGCTGCTGCAGAAAAGACTGAATTTACGCCTCAAAAACAAAACCCGGCCATCAGGGTACGCGGTTTGCGTTTGGAACAAAACGGCAAAGTGATTCTCGACAACATCGACTTTGAAATTCCGGCGGGACGCTGCGTTGCCGTAACAGGTGCCGTAGGCTCAGGTAAAACGATGCTGCTGCACGCACTTCTGCGCGAGGTTGCTTGTGATTTTGAAAGTTACGAGATTTTCGGTCGCAATGCGCTGACGATGCCCTTGTCGGAACTGCGCGCTCTCTACGGTTTCGTCCCGCAGGACGGTTTTGTGATGAGTGCGAACATCCGCGACAACGTCGGTTTTGACTACAATCTTCCTACCGACTCTGACGCGCAGACTCTGCGACGGTTGGAGGTCAGTGCGTTCTCCTATGATCTCAGCAAAATGAGTGAAGGATTAAACACCGAAATCGGAGAACGGGGGGTCAATTTAAGCGGCGGTCAGCGACAGCGGATCAGTCTGGCTCGGGCCGGCGGAATGGGACGTGAACTACTTTTGCTCGACGATTGTCTGAGTGCCGTTGACGTTGCAACTGAGAAACACCTTATCGATCAACTGCTCTTTGGTGAATGGAAGACAAAAACCCGCCTGCTTGTGACGCACAGATTATCTGTCTTGCCCTTTTGTCATCAGGTCTGGCGGCTGAGCGATGGCAGGCTGCACGAAGAAATCGGCAGTATTGCCCCGTAAGACACACGCTGCCGAAATATCAGTCAAATCCGCCTGCCGAATTTACTTCCCCAAAAGACCTCCGATAATTTTTCCGACTCTGTTTGGGCGCAGGAAGCAGTCATCCATCCTCACCGGATTCTTCGCCATGCAGGAATTCGTCACGACATAGTCGCCGAGTTCGGGCGGCAAGAATTCAGTGCGGCTGACGTTGAGCAATCGGATGATATCAGGCAGGCCACGCAGATCATTGACCCCGCGCTGAAACTCATCACGGCGCACAAATCCGGACGATTCACCCAGCGGCAGCCACAGCGAGGAAAGCGGCGGCAGTTGCAATATTCGCGTCAGCAGTTCGTTGTTGACCGACAACTCGGCCAGGACTGCGTCGCGGGTCAGACGCCGGTTGTAGAGACGATAAGATTCATTGACAGGATCAGCAGAACTCGGGTCGATGCCAATTTCACGCAGGGCTGCAAAATAAGACTGATTGTCTCTCTCGATGGCGGACTTCATAACACTCTTATCGACATACAAATCATTGATCTTTGCAAGTTCCTCTGCTGAAAACCGACCAGCCTCGGCACTCGCAAACTTTCTCACCTGATCTTCTCGGTTGATGAGTCCACCGCCATGACAGCTCATACAGGACTGGCCATTGACGATTGCAGAAACGAACTGCTCAGGCGCACCGTTCTGCTGAACAATTTGCGTCGGGCCTTTATCGATGCTCGTTCCCGCCGCATCGGCCAGGTAGTACCCGAACATTCCATTTGGCAACTGATAAATAACTTCACCGCCATCATGTTTGAATGCAAGATTGTCTTCGCCGATTCCGACCGGACCAAGCGGCTTTTCAAAGAAATTTTCATCGCCTTCATTGTTTGCGAAATCGTAACTAATCCAATACGGCTGGCCGTTGCCCTGTGTGTGTCGTTCAATGATACGATTCTGCGAGGAAACACCTGAGTTTTTGAATCCCGATCGAGAAACACGCTTATTTTTGATGTTCTCGAAAAGATTGATTCCCAATCGCTGGTCGAGCTGTTCGCGGTTGGCCGGATGATTCATAAAATCCTGATACGGCTTTGGAAGCGTTGCCGTCGCCACAAACCAGTCCATCCGGATCACGTAGCAATCGGTATTTAATTCTCCCTTGATGAAACGATGATTGACTTCGAAGGTCTGGTTCGCCTGGGGATCTAAAGGCACCTGACAAAACGGATTGTATTTCTTAACAACTGCATCAAATTTTGCTGGATCAATGCCGAAGTCCGTCAGCGATACCGCATAAACAACTTTATCTCCGTCGACCGCTCTGGGTTTGATGACCCGCGGTGCCGTTGAGAGTGAGTTGATGACCTTGGCAAAACCCTTTCGCATCGTTTCCAAAGCTACGCTGTCGACGTCGATACCGCTGCGGGCATGAAGGCTGAAGTAACGCAATCCAAGTCGTTCGGCTCGAGAGTTGACCTTTTCAAGATCCCCACGAACCAATGAAACAACCTCTTCAGACGACAAAACCTTCTTTTTGGCTGCTGGCAGCTTCGAAATCCATTGCTTGAGGATGTCAATTTTTTCCTGCGCGAGCGGTGCAGACGGCGGCATCGATTTGTCGACCACTCTTTTTATGATGGCCGAGTCGTCCGCCTTGCCGGCAACTATGAAATAGTTGCTGTCGATCATGGCTGTAACATTTTTAATAAGTCCAAAATTGCCTGATCGTTGAACATCCGAGTGGCATGAAGAACAAGACTCATCGAGAATTTTGAGTGCATTTTCGCGCAATTTTTCGTCGGGATTAGCCGGAGGCACTGCGACCACCGCATCAAGTGGCGCATTCACTTTAGTTACTTCGTCTTTGCCCGGATCTTTCGAGCAGGCAGCCGACAAGGCAATCATAGGAAAAATGCCCAACGAAGAGCGAAAAGAAAACATTCAAATTCTCCATAACAATATGAGATTTGATGACAGTTTCAACGTCGATAAACGCTATCGACCTTTCGCGCCCAGACTTTTAATTTTTCAAAAAAAACCAATAAATACTTGTCTTTGAAATACTTGTCTTTGAACAAGATGAATGAATCTTTTTTTGTTTTCGGATTTATCCTCTTAGGGCAATCCGTGGACATTGAAACGCATTGCTGTATCGTTCATGAGCCGACAATTCGGATGAGAAAATGCAAGCGCAAACCGACATCAAAAATCTCTCGCAACCACCCGCAGAACGATTTCTGGAAGGCGAAATCGAATTTCAGGGGCGTTACAAAACACAGGTGTGGGAGAGTTTGCTTGAGGCATATGCGCCTTGGCTGACTCCAATGATTCTGACTCTGCTCATCGGCCTTGTTGCGCGCACTTGCCTTGTTGGTTCGGCAAGCCTGGTGGGTTTGTGGATAGACTCTCAGTGTACCGGAAGTGCTTGCCAAGAGCTGCCTGAGTTTGTTGCCGGCTGGGGATCCAGCAACTATGCCGCTGTTCTCATTACGATGGTGATAGTTGCACTGATTTTTAATCTCATATTTAGGGTTGCCATCGCGCGGCTAGGAACACGGGCTGCAGGTCACCTGCACGACGCCGTCGCGCGCCGGGTATCGAAATTTCCGATGAGCTTCTTCGACAGAACCCCCGTCGGTCGGGCACTCACACGATTTTCAAGTGATTTCGAGAGTGTCCTGCGAATGACGGGCGGCCCGATGGGCGAGTTCATCAGTTTGAGCTTCGATGCTGCACTGAGTCTGATTTTCATCGCCCTGACAGGCGTCTGGGGACTGCCCGCCGCAATCTTTGTTGGTACATCTTACGCGCTCGTCTATTTTCGCAACCGAATGTCAATCCGCAGCGCGCGCAGAAGAGTATCTGCCGCACGTGGACCGGCGATTGCGCACTTTGCGGAGACAACTCAGGGCGCCCGCACAGTGAAGGTCTACGGCAGGCAAACGCTCTTCACACAGCGCTTCAATCAACTCTCGGGACATTTGCAGGAAGAGCGCCTGAAGCAACAAAAAACAAGCGCCTCGTTTTCTTTTCAAATGAGTCTTGCCACCGCAATTTGTTTATCTGTTGTTGGCGGCGCGGGCGTAATATTGCAACAAAACCAAAGCATCAGTGTCGGACAGCTGGTTGTCATACTGACTCAGGTCTGGCTTCTGTCGACCACCCTGCAACAATATTTTGAATACGTAGTCCAATTCGAAGAGGCTCTCACCGGTGCTGAACGGCTCGATGACTATAAGCGCAGGGACGTTGAACCGAGCGGGCTCGTCCAACAGGCTGACCCTTCTCAGGGCATTGAAGTGCGAAATTTGTCGATGCGCTACTTTTCGGGAAAACCACTGGTGCTCAAAGACGTCAGTTTCTCGCTGCCGGCAGGCCGCAGTCTTGGAATTGTCGGCCGCACAGGCAGCGGCAAAAGCTCACTCGTTCAAGCACTCTTTTCACTCTATCCAGCGGAGTCGGGTTCGATTCACATCTGCGGCTTGTCGGTGACTGATAAACAAACTGACGTTAGCTCGCTGCGCGCGACGCTCGCATATATCCCTCAGGAGCCCACACTTTTCCGCGGAACACTGCGTGAAAATCTAACACTGCGCAACGACCGCGACGACGAACTCATTGCATTGTGCAACAGACTAGGACTTTCGACACTTCTGCAGCGCGACGGCGGGCTTTCACAAGTCGTTCGGGAGCGGGGGGCCAACTTTTCTGCAGGTCAGCGCCAGCTCATCTGCCTTGCCAGAGCAGTCCTGCAGAACACTCCGGTGATTGTCATGGATGAGGCAACCAGCGCGATTGATCCGGCCTCAGAGAAACAGCTCGAGTGGGCCATGACTGAACTGCTGAAGGAAAGAACCCGCATTATCGTCGCCCACCGGCTTTCGACTCTCGAGAGTTGTGATTTCATCCTTTGGATGGAAAACGGACGGGTACACGCTTTCGGACCGCGGCAAAGCCTGTTGCGAGAATACGAATCAGCCGCAGGAGCCTTTTCAGAAGGGCAAATCTAAATTTTTTTTCGCAACTCACCCTTATATCTCGACTCCAGCACGCAAACCTACGCCCCACTGTATTGTGGTGTTTTGGAACTTTGACTGCCCTTCGCTGCGGGTCGAGCGAAAAGTGCTGTAGTCAACAAAGATTTGCGATTCCCAGTCGGATTTGTCGATGCTGATACCAAAACGACCGGAATAAATCGGCAACACCTGGTCATCGGGAATTGTCTTTGCCGGCACTAAATCAGAGCTGCTGACAAAATGGACTTTTGCCAGCACCACATCGCTGTCAAACCGCAGATCGCCAGCAAATCTATTTTGTATACCTGCTCCCAAGACGGACAACGGAAGAAGACGGGCATCAACGGCAAGGCCGAGCGGACTGATTGTCGTCGCCTGTGTTTTGTCATTGCTCCGCACAGACGTGGCAAGTTCATTTTTTGCAAATTCATAGGTGATGTATTGGCCGCGTAGATGCAGACTGTCACTCTGTGAAAAATTCACTGCTGCTCCGAGCAACCCCTGAGAAGCTGAAACTTTGCTTTCTCCGCCAATCGAGACTTTTCCTGTGACCGGCGACTCGTATCGCAATGCGATTTTTACAGATTGGAGGGAGAACATCGTTGCGGCAGCAAGCCCCATTCTTTGACCGGAATAGAT
>JBEDKY010000441.1:0-5969 GCA_041171905.1 Pseudomonadota bacterium | reverse complement strand
TTTCTGGTCGGCCCGTTTCAGGATCAAACCAAGTTCCGCTCAACTCGCCTTAATCTGGCGCAACATCCATGGTTGCAGGACATCATTACTGAACTGAATTGTTCGGCAGATGAGGAAAATGGCAACTTTTCGCTGGCAGTGGATGTTGAAAAACAAGGCGAAACATACCGCGTCGGCGCGCATTTGCGCATGGTTCCGCAGCTCGAGTGTGTGCGCAGCCTCACACCCTTCCGCACAGCCATCGATTCAGAAAACGAAGCCTTGTACATCCGCGGACTAGGCACACCTGGCGGCGGTGAACATGAGCTTTCGGAAAGCGAAATGGAATCCTATGAGCATGATGGTCAAGGACTGATGTTGTCAGAATTTGTTACAGACGTGGTCTTTACCAGTCTGCCCGACTTTCCACTCTGTCGATCCGATTGTCGTGGCCTTTGTGCCGACTGCGGCTGCAACCTGAACGACTCAAAGAGCTGTGGCCATAAAGACGACCCAGCAGAACCGGACTTTAGCTGCCCACACGCCCAATATTTTCAGTAATGAATGAACTCACTGGCTAATGAACAACGAACGCCAGACGACAGCTGCCATAACCACGGCAATCAAAGTGGACAGTGCGAGGACCAGCGTCGGCAAAGTCTTCAGAACAACTTCACGGACGATTTCATCGCGCTGGGCTTTGTAGGCTGCGGAAAGCTCGCCCATCAGCGTACCCTGTGCATCTGCTGAGGCGAGTGAATCGAGCAAACGCTGGTGCGACTTCTTATACAAGGCTGCCCAAGACGCACCTTCCTCAAAAAGCGCGGAGAGTTCTGCCTGCGACAGAACGTGCCTGCACATCAAGACATCACGGGTAAAATCGTCCGTCTCAGAGCACAGAGTTTTGCTGAACGAACGAAAACCGAGCCAAAGACCAATGCGCGCACGGATTTGTGAGACGCCAATAGACGAACTCAGCTCGTCGCGCACGGCTGCAGCAAATGACTCGACAAGTTTTTCAGGATTTTCCGATACGCCGGAAAGACAGTTCAGTCTTGCCAGAATAATTACAAGAACAGGATCCAAATTACGTCGGCTGCTCTCCGAAACAAGAGCACCATCGCGGACGCCTTCGCCCGCTGTCATCTCAGGTGAAAAGAGTGTCACCCGTGCCTCCGTCTGTGGTCGGATTACATCAGCTCCATTTCACTGAAACTGGCGAAGCCGCCAAACTCGGGCATGTACTCAACGTCGTTCTTTGGAATGAGAACCTGACGTTCTCCTGTTCCACCACGCTGGTATGCTGCAAACCGCGGACACGCCTTAAATGCCGCGTCCTCGAAGGGTGCATATGTGCATGCAGCCCCACAAGCAGACTTCACTCCGCACACATCACTCAGAACCAATTGGCCCTGAGCGTCTACCACGCCCTGCTTGACATGATATGGACAACGCTGTGCTTTCATCGCCTATCCTCCTTGATGGCAAAGTGGGCACCTGAGCAGTTTCCTACTGCTGGTAAAACAAACAATTTTTTGGATTTACGCCTGCAGTAAAACACGACCTCCAAAGTGTGTCAACCCGCCGGCCAGTCAAGCCTCTGCTCGCAGTCAAACCACCGGCAACATTCGCAACTCACTTTCGGTTGTTGTAACAGCGCAAAATTCAAATTCCGATCATGGTTAGAAAATTTTTCGATCATTTTTTGTGACGCTCGAGATGGGCGCAGAAATTTGTCATCGCATCGTGTGAATTTCAAAAACGGAATCCAAAACCGTCTCCTCCCGATTCCTCTTTGCGCCTCCCGAAAGGAAACATGTTCAATCAAAATTTCACTCAAGCCACAAACCACACCGCGACACTTCTCTGGTTTGCTCAAAACAATTTCACAGCCCGAGAATTGCGTCTCTTCAGACACACACACATGCCATGCGGAATTCTAAGGCCAGAACTCAATGGCTCAGCGACGGAGCTGGCGAGAGCCATCTGCGATTGCCTGACAGACGATCGTCGCAGCTCATTGAAAGAGGACATCCGTCGCCTTGCATCTGAGACACCCCAAGCCGGATTGCTCAGCGGCCAGCAGTTCGTGGAGTGTAGCCGTCGGCCTTTGCCCGCCGACTTTCCGCTGGCCATGCGTTTTCTCGGTGAACCCAATGTCCTCAGACAAAAACGCGTGGCCATTGTGGGATCAAGACAACCCACATTCTATGGACGCGAACAGGCCGCCCGCTTCGCACGAACGCTGGCTGAAAACGGAATCTGCGTCATCTCGGGCGCCGCCATAGGTATAGATACTGTGGCAAACCTCATGGCGCATGCCTACGGATCAAGTGTGGCGGTGCTCGGCTCTGGCCTTGCGATGCCCTACCCCCGCTCCAACCTATCCCTTCTCCATGCAATGAGCCTATCTGGCAGAGGTCTTATTCTGAGCGAATTTGCCGACTTGCAACGCGCGGAAAAGTGGAATTTTCCGCGTAGAAACAGGATTATCGCGGGACTTTGCGACTTCTTGTTGGTGATTGAGGCGGGGCTTGCCAGTGGCACTCTAATTACCGCGCATCTGGCTGCAGACATGGGAGTCGACGTCGGAGCCCTCCCTGGACCTGTCCACAGCCCGACCAGCCAGGGAAGTAACCTACTGATAAAAGAAGGAGCTTTTTGCATCGAACGGCCCGAGGAAATCCTTGAAAGATTCGTTATTCTGGGTCATCAGGAGAGCGGTCATCAGGAGACCGCTGCACATGATGAATTTCGAAGACAACCCGTTTCTCCATCGCTTTTCTGATCCGCTGAGCGTCCGCTCGCTGCAGGTCAAGAATCGCGTGTTCCTTGCTCCGCTCGCGGGAGTTTCGGACATTCCGTTCCGCCGCGTCTGCCAAGAACAGGGAGCAGGTCTCACCTACGTAGAAATGCTTTCATCGACCGCAATCCGCTACAAAAATCGCCGCACGTTCGAAATGATGGCGCGGCACGCATCCGAGACTGTGCTCGGTGTTCAAGTCACTGGTCCAAATGCGGAGGACGTCGCCACTGCGATTGAAATTCTCGACTCCTGCGGTTTCGACACCATCGACATCAATATGGGATGTCCGGTGAAAAAGGTAACAGGCGCAGGCTGCGGCAGTGCCATCCTCAGGGACCCAGCGCGTGTCCAAAAGACCGTTGAGCTTGCGCGCGCTGCAACCAGCAAACCGCTCAGTGCGAAGATTCGTCTTGGCTACACGCGCGACGCGGTCAACGTAAACGACACAACAACGCGGATTGCTTTGTCGGCGGCAGACATGGTGACCATTCACGGCAGAACGCGCTCGGAATCATATTCCACCGCAGTTGACTGTGCAGGCATCCGCAGCGGTGTTCAATCCGCACTTGCAGCCGCACTGCTCGCGGAACGCGAAGCTCCGGTGACCGTCGGCAACGGTGATATCTTCGACATTGCCTCGGCACAGCGGATGCTGCGCGAAACCGGCTGCGACGCCGTCATGGTGAGCCGCGGCGCGCTTGGAAATCCATGGATATTCCGAGAAATACTTGAAGAGAAGCCGTATCATCCGAGCTTTGCAGAATGGCTGGATGTCGTAATGGACCATATCGACTATCATCAGGAACACTATGGCAACACCACGACGGCAGCTGTCCTGATGCGCAAACATCTGCTCTGGTATGCAAAGGGATTCCCGGCAATCAAAGGACTGCGCGACTTTCTCAACCGGGTTGACACGCTCGACTCGGCGCGCGAAATTCTCAGGAATTTCGCAGCAACAATTCCTGCGACCACGCCCCGCTTTATTTGGTGCGAAAGTGAAACGGCAGGACAAAAGCATATGTACGATCCGAAATACGAAATGGACCGCCAGCTGGACCGCGGTGTCGGCGACGAAGGACTCACACAAATCGAAGAGGGAATCTGAACATGCACGACCACAACAAACACTCACACGATCAGCACGGCCACGAGCACTCACACCATGATTGCTGCGGACATGAGAAGCACAACCACAGCGAGCAGCACGGACACAGCCACCATCACACCGGCGCTGTCCACACACATGACCACACACATGACCACACACATGACCACACACATGACCACACACACGTTCATGATCACGGACACCATCATGACCACGACCATCAGCACGGCCACGACTGCTGCGATCATGACCACTCGCATGGACATCATCACCTGAGCTCCGAAGAGTGCTCATCGCTCGTCAGTCAGGCCCAGGAAAGTGACGATCCGGCGGAGGCACTCGACCTTCTTCTGATTGCAGGCGAAGGCTTTGCGCATCTGGGCGATGCGGTAGGAACTGCTGCGGTCAATGGACTCCTCGCAAAAAAAATTCCGACACTGCAGCCATTGTCCAAGCTGAAGACTGCACAGGTCGCAGCACTCAAGGCGCTCGAATTGGCCCTCAACAAGGAAACAGAGAAAGCGAAATCAGCGCTGACTCAAAGTGTCAGCGATCTGGAGAACTTCAGCGGCGAAGATCGTGAAGAGGTTGAACCGCTTCTCGCCGACGTGCGCAAGCAGCTGGCAGGAATCAGAACCGGCGGGTTGAAATCGTTGCTGAGCAAATTCAAGTTCTGAATCGTCAGACAGAGTGCGCTCTGTCTGCGGCAGACAAAGTTGAAATAAGGAGTTTTTCAACGTGACAGCCGATTTATGGCCGGTTCTTCAATCGAACCTCTTTTCACCGGTCGTCCTGTGTTTTTTTCTGGGTTGCCTCGCCACACTCGTGAAGAGCGACCTGCGCATTCCCGAACCCATTTATTCCATTTTGACGATCTATCTCCTTTTTGCGCTGGGCCTGAAGGGCGGAGTGGAGCTGTCGAACTCCTCGATGGGTGAAATTTGGAAACCGAGTATTGCGACGTTGGTCATTGGCTCAATCACACCGCTGATTGCGTATGCGGTGGCTCGCTTTATGGGCCGTCTGAGCGTCGAAGACTCTGCCGCACTGGGAGCTCACTACGGCTCAGTGTCCGTGGTGACATTCATCGCGATACAATCGTTTTTGCGGACACTGGAAATCGGCTTCGAGGGATTCCTCTCGGTGCAGGTCGTTCTTCTTGAGGTGCCGGCAATTTTCATCAGCCTGCTGCTCGCGCAATTGGCCAAAAATCAAAACTCGGACTGGTCCTCGATCCGCGGTGCGATGCACGAAATTTTGTCGGGTCGCAGCATTCTCCTGCTGCTTGGCGGGCTGGTGATTGGTGCACTCAGCGGTCCTTCCGGTTTTGCGCGTGTCGAGCCGTTCTTCGGTGCTCCCTTTCAGGGAGTTGTTGCGCTCTTTTTGCTTGAGATGGGCATTGTCGCATCGCGCAGGTTTCGCGATCTTAAAAATGTCGGCGGATTTGTCATCCTGTTCGGAACGCTCATCCCGATTCTCAATTCACTGATTGGAGTACTGCTTGGGCACTGGGCTGGCCTGAGTCTGGGCGGCACGGTGATCATGGGTGTTCTGGCGGCGAGCGCGTCTTATATTGCCGCTCCGGCTGCCGTGCGTCTGGCATTGCCGGAGGCGAATCCGGGCATTTACCTGACCTCCGCACTGACCATCACCTTTCCGTTCAATCTCGTCGTCGGAATTCCGCTTTATTTTAAATTTGCACAAATGCTGAAGGAGGTTCTGCAATGAATCCGACGCTGACTCCCATGAAACTTGTATCGATGACCTGCGAACATTCTGTGGCCCAGCGGGCACTCACCCTTCTGCAAAAGCTCGGCGTAAAGAGTGTCAGGACAAGCTCCATTCGGCTCGAAGAATTCTCCGACGGTGCAAGCGTCGATCTGCATGAATCCCAGGTCAAACTCGAGTTTCTGATTTATCCCGAAAAGGTCGAAGGATTGATTGCTGAACTTTCCAAACAGTTTTTGTCAAGATTCGATGTCGGTTTTTATGTCAGTGACGCTGCAGTTCTGCGGCCCGACATCTTCTGCGGATGATATTCAAATAAATTTATGGGATGCTGACGGACAAACA
>JBEDKY010000440.1:0-5769 GCA_041171905.1 Pseudomonadota bacterium | reverse complement strand
TCTCAGGACCGAGCATTTTGCGGCTCGTTCGATATTTTTCTGGGAAAAATGGATCGCGAAAGGTGCAGAATCATCGCAGGCGTTCTTTTTCTCAATAAAAACCGGCTTCTCCACATCGCGCAAATGCAGCTTCTACCTGAGATTTCTGTTCTAACTTTATAATCATGATTATACTTTCTTCGTCGTTTTAAGTTCTGATTTCAGACACGTGGTCACGTGTGTTTCTAGTTCTTCGAGAAATGGAAAATTCTGAAAAGTGGCGTAGTGTGTGGTGAGTTTTTGGACGAGTCGATTCGCGATAGCGAAGAGTGTCGGACGAAAACGAACGGCGTAGCCGAGAGGGGAGAACGCGACAGCGTTCGGGCCCCCGAGTGGCGCAGCGGAAAGCAAGGACTCGAAGAGGACGCGCAGCGAGGGGAGCGTGAGCGACTTGAGCGGAGTATTCTTGGCCTGAAATGGCGATTGCAAAACTGGATTCATCGTCCTCTCCCAAAGCATGGGGTGATAGCTCTTTGCCGCGACGTGGGCTCAAGCCAACGAGAACTTTGAGTTCAGAATTTCGTTATGTGAAGTGTGCAAAATTGGAACAGGAAAAGTGGGGGTTTTCAGGACGTGTGGTGTTTCAGAATAATACACAGAACGAGCATGTCCGCGTTATTTCGAATGGGAATTTTTTGCATAATAAATTTGTGTTCGTTAGATTCTCATCGGCTTGGTTTTTGATCAACTCACAATCACAACCATGCTGCGGGTTTCGGCCTCCAACTGAGACAGCCCGTTTCCCGAACTTGCAGGATTGCAGCTACATTTAAAAAGAAGACGATGCCTACTATGGTTTGCCAGACTAACGTCACACGACCCCTTCCGAATCCTGCATCGATAGAAACCCTGAACACCCCGCCCGACTTAATCATCCAATCTGAATGACGACAGTGGAAGTTTGCCGTTTCCGCCCAAACACATCAAAGAGCGATCTAACAAAGAAATATGCATATGGTGCGCACATACCTTGGGCGATGATGTAATTGCATCTTTTAGGTTTTTTTAGCTCTCTTTCATGCAAAAAAAAAAATTGAGGAGACCGTCCAGCATCAGTTAGACGGTCTTTTTTGTGGCGGGATCTCTGTGGTGGGCTCATTAGGGGTGGGCAAGGCGAAGGAGTTATCGATTGTCCTCGCCTTTGGCTTGCGGTTACTTAACCGGGTGGCACATCAGTTGCGTGTCGTTCATCTTCCACGCTGGATAGAGCTGCCGCTCACCTGAGATCCGAATGACTGGTTCAAGTTGTGCTGCCACGTTCGGCTCAACTGAGATTCGCATGGATAGAGTCGTCTCGGGTGTCCATGCCGAGCGAGCTAGCATGAAGACCAGGTCTGCGACTGGTGCTTGTCCTTTAAGGTAAAAGTCGAATGGGAACTGCCCAATCACTTGCGCTTCTGTAAGATCAAGACTGCGCTGACCATTCATCATGGCAATACGAGCTCGCGTCTTGGTTCCATCGCGATATAACGCCAACACCGTCGACTTCCAATCGTCTGTCAAGTCTCGGTATGACTGGCAGATGATGTGTTCCTTCGGAAGATCCTCAAAAGTTCCCTGAAGTTCCCAGTCGGCGCCGAGCATTCGTGATACAACCCGACGCGAATACCGTGAGTCAACTTGGCCCCCCTCGATGCGATCGAGCCAATAAAGGGCCTCATGGACAATGAGCGCCGCTCGGTCAAAAGGACTCATGGCCTCCCAAATTCTGGCGTCCACGAGAATCGTTTCAGGATCAAGAAATACCGCGGCCTGCGCAATCACACAACCCGTTGGTGGTCTTACAATTTCGAGTGAATCATCAATAAGTGATAAAGTGGCTGAATCAGCAACTAACCGTATGCTTTGGGTGACTTTGTCCAGTGCAGAATCGAACCGAATCTTGCCTGTCCACATCGTATAGGCAGTATGCGCCAGGCGACGTTTTACAATCGCTAATATCGAGTTCACGTCGTTGACATTTAACTTGGCGAATTCACCCCCGCCGATAGCGACCTCTGAACCGTTCGCGAGAGCGCTCAGATGACGATCAGAAAAGGCAACACGCCCTTCGTAGGTATCGAGACTATGGGCGGACGAAATCGATACCCCGTTGTCAGAACTACAGACGACCACACGACCGCCCGCGCTACCAATGCTGCCAGCTTCGGCAACACCGTTTATTGCAGCCGAGACAGCACAGGCGATCAAAGGCAAAGACAAAAACCGTATCATACCGCAAAACATCCAGTAACCTCCTTATTTTACTCAGCGTCAAGTGAACTAAAGAGCTCACAACTGACCCTCACATTGTCAGAAGCCGCTGTCCCCGTCTTCAGTTTTCTGATAAGAAGTTATGAATTTTTTTTGACCTGAGGGTAAAACTTCAATGACCGCAAACTTGTTTGATAGCGCCGACTATCGGGATATTGTTCGAACTAAGATCGAGTCTTTTTCAAAGAAGGGTTACGGCCAGCTCTTTAGACTCGCTGGCCATTTGGGTGTTCATTCGTCATTGGTGAGTCAGGTTATGAAGGGTGCCAAGAGCCTTACCCTTGAACAGGCATTACAAACAGCGACGTTTTTAAACCTCACGAGCCGGGAGCAAGAGTACTTCCTCCTTCTTGTCCAGCTGGAGCGCGCAGGCACTCGACAGCTAAAAGCATATTTCGAGGACCAGCTCCTGCGAGTGCGCAAGGCAAACCAAAGCATTGAATCTCGCAGAAAGGGGGTGGCCCTCTTTGATGACGAAGCCAAGGCTCAGTACTACTCTGACTGGTCGCTAATGGCCGTGTGGCTTGCTTCGAGCATCAAGGGTTTATCGACGTCCGATGCCATTGGCCAGAAACTTGGCCTTTCACGAGCAAAGGTAGAAAGCATTCTCGAGTTCTTGGTCTCTGTCGGCTTATGTGTTCGTGGCCCCGATGGAGTGCAGCCAGGCGTCACCAACACGCATTTACCAAGGACTTCACCCTTGAGCAATCGCCATCATACGAATTGGAGACTCAAGGCTCTAGCGAATCTGGAGAACCTTTCACCAGACGAACTTGCCTTTACGGCACCCGTCAGCCTGTCACGGGCAGATTTTGAGACCATCCGGCGCATTATCCTTGATGCCATTGAGGCCGTATCGGACACGGTTGAAAAAAGCGAACCAGAGATTCTCGCGTGCCTCAATATCGACTGGCTTGAGATTCGCTTAAAGTGACGCCGGGGAGCAGTTTTTATTATTAATAATATACGGAATGAATCGTTGCTCTCTTTTACGCACCGAAGTTCCACGCCATGCAATGCTGCGGAGTTTTCACAGGACAGTTTCGCGAGCTAATCACCGCACCGGAGGTATTTGCCAAACAAACCTTCTCCGCTTTTTAATCTCGAACAAAACACATAGGCCGAACAACTCACCAAACCCCGGACGGTGAGAGTTGATTTATCAAGACCTCAAAGATAACAAGGTTATATCAATGTTTTTCTATTCAGAAATAGTGTTAATCTCTGCTTCTAAAATTCGAATTTTATCTAGAATTTCATCAAACGAAATTCTTTCACCATAGATCATGATTTCCATTTCCTGATAATCCTTTCGAAGCGACCGCAAAAGGTACTCTGGCGGAACCAGCTTCATTGTCCCGGGCTTTGCCAAATCGTATCTGGCCCAATTGCGCGGATAAAACTGCATCTTCGATTCCACCACCGACTTCAACAGTACAAAATCCGCAAGTGCTGCTTCCTTTATTTTTGATTTTGTCATGCGGGCAAGATCATAATAATGCCGTGAGTATCGCAAAGGCTGCATACTTGTTTCTGGTCTATGTGCCTCATGATGAAGTATGGTGACTTTTTCCCAGAAAGTTCGCTCAGCTTTAATTGTTCTCACATGGCACTCTGGTTTATCAAAGAGTGCGGGAAATTCTTCGGCGGCATAAGCAGAAATCTTATAGTCGGCATTCGGAATCCAGATGGCAAGCGGTCCAATTTCGAGCCGAATCTCTGGACGAATGTATGATTCAGAAAACGAAGCAGGATAAGAGACGAGCACCACATGAGGATCGTCATCATCAATTTTGATGCTTGGCATTTCGGGAAGCGTTCCGATGATCCGAGGCATCAATCTATCTCGAATATACGACTGACAATCGAGCTGGAGCTGCTTGTTGTACGAGTCCTGCTTTGTACGAGATCGACTCGCCAATGGATCTCCACCAGTGATTTCTGTCCAATCAAGAATGAGATCGATATCTTCAGAAAAACGCTCAATGACTTTGAAGACTTTTGAAAGAGATGTTCCGCCTTTGAAAAGAATCTTTTTTGATAAAAACTTGTCTGCAAAAAGCCTAGCTAAAACAAAACATACCCAAAAATCTTTTTCTACAATGGCAGGTGACATTGCTTTCCGCGCTGCCGTTTCACGAAACAGTTCGCCTCGTCTGGACGCAGGAAGCTGTGCGACTTTGTCCATCACTCCACCTCGTCATTGCAGATTTGCCTAATAAAAGCATAGACCCATCCAGTTGCCGATTTTGTGTCGATAAGTACTGATTCTCTCAGCTTGGGATCCAGCCATTTACGGATAATTTGAATAGTTTCGGGGGTGACATTCTTCTCCCCAATTGACTTGAGACCTTGAACAATAATGAAGCTCTCGCGGACTTTGAACGAAGCCTCTTTCAGAGCCGTGTGTTTGAAACTCAAGGTTTGCTTGCCAATGACAAAGGAGCGATCTGGACCATCGGAGGCATAAATAACCCGTCCTGGTACCTGTGTAGAAAGTCCCATGAGATTCAGCGCTGATGGACCTGTCACCTCAATCCGCCATCCAAACTTTCTTGCCAACGCTGCTGCGACCCGATCGAGATCAGGACTCAGATGCTGCTCAAGAAGCTCACTGTATTTTGGATAATCATAGACTCCACGAATGACACGCCGGATGGTCCCCTTGGCAACGAGCCGTTGAAACACCATATCTATGGCACCACGGGTACCCAGACGGGCAAAGTCCTTTTGAGAAAAGATCCACCCCCTACCGTGCCCATAAATCCGACTAACAATCTGTTCTTCAAGACTTTTCAATAAAATCGACCTCTATTCTTGTTTGAAAAATTACCTCTTTTTTCAAACTGAGAAAAGGGTCTTTAACGCTCCGCCTGAAAAATGGCAGTCTGGACCCGCCGCTGCTTCCAAATCGCTTCAGAAGACGGTTTTCACGAATCGGAATATCCGCTTTGCTACATTTGCTACACGGCAGGATAGAATTCGGTGAGACTCGGTAGAACTCAGTGAAAGTGGCGCTGTTGAAATGTAGTTGTGGTGATTGAAAAACATTGTTTCATTCGAAACTTGGAAAGCGAAAAGGCGAATCCCTCTCTCTCCGCCATTCAACTTTGAAGCCCAAGCAATGCTTGGGCTTTTTGTTTTGCATGAGCACAATCATCTTGCCACCCGCCAATTTAACATCCTGAAGTGACAAAATTTTAAGCAACGGCCAAAATCCCCCTTAGTTTTTGGAGACGTTTGACGATGCAACCTATAGGGGGGAAACCATGTCCCAAGCACAAAACGGAGCGCTCGTCGTCATTCTCTCGGGTCAGGCCGACCAACCTGTGCTCGCAAAGGGTGCTGCCAAGGCCGGTTTCACGGTGCAGTGCATCTCAAGTACAAAAGAGCTGCCTGAATCACTTGCCAGACAACCATGGGCACTCGTGCACAACATGAGAAGCTTTGATGCCCGCCAGAACTACCTGCTCCAGC
>JBEDKY010000439.1:0-3572 GCA_041171905.1 Pseudomonadota bacterium | reverse complement strand
AAGAGTCCCGCCAACGTGGCTCCAAACCCAAGAGTCACGAGCAGCGCGGGAATCACGCAACAAACGAGCGTTGCAGAACTGCTCAAAAGTGCCAGGCTGCCCCAAACTTTACTCACGGCTTGGTCCTTTCGATTTTAACCACGGAATATCCCGCGTCCGTGATGAGTTTTGTGATGGCCGCATCGTCGAATTGCTTGCCCGCAAGGGTGCTGAAGGAAACGAGCTTCTTCTCGAGATCAACGTTCACTTTTTCAACAGCTTCGGTTTTGTTCAGCTTCTTGGTGATTCCTTGAGCGCAAAACCCGCAGACCATCCCATTGACACTCACTTTGACGTCGTCCGCAAATGCAACACCGCTCATCACCAATCCTCCGGTCATTGAAGACAAAATCAAAATACTGCGAATAACCTTGTTCATAACTTCGAACCTCCTCGTGTGGACTCAATTAAAAAAGTGAAACATGTAATTGAAAGTGAACTTTCCATTCAGGCTGCTGCCTGCTTCAATGAGCGTATTTTTGTAGTACATCCGCAACATCGGCGTGACTTCGTGCAGCCATTTTTTATTTGTATCCGGCTTCTCCGGCAGCCATTCAACTATTCCCCAGATTGACATTTCATTGCTGTCTGCTTTGTATGGCGCAAAGCCAAGACGCAGTTTGCCTGACTGACGCAATAAGCCCTTTCCGTCGTAAGTCTCCGAGTACTCACCCATCGTGTAGATTTGCCGGTCTTCGCCATCTGCAGAGAGTGTCCATTCGTAGAGTGCGGGGTTTGAGTGAATCCGCTTCATCAGTGGCGAGGTTGAATCGCCTGCATGACTGCGCGCAAACTGCCTGCCTGCTCCGGCGACCGCGTAAAGGTTCGCCTGAAAGTCGGGGTAGTTTCCGCGCCAAAGCAATCCCGCGCCTTTAAAAATCACTTCGTGGGCATGCTTGTGGCGGGTCACACTCAGACCAAGGCCCGTCCGTGCTGTGGGTGAGTGAACCACCTCAAACTCAGCCATATCTTCCATTTGATGGCCCATCAGTGCGGTGCCGCCCGAAAAGACAACAGGATGGGCATATGCCTCGGTTGAAACGATCCAAGCTCCGGCCGCTGCTGCAAGCAGGCCAGCCTTGTTACGAACACTTGCCAAATTGACGTTGTCGATCATCATGAGTCACATCCTCAGTTTTGCTTCGTATATGATTACGTACGCGAGGTTCGGTTCGTGACAGGGATGGTGATTTTTTTTTAATGTACCGAAATGATATGGATTTTGTGGCTCTGTATCAGGTTGTTTGAGCACTTTGCAGCTGCGGACGGACACAGATGAATTTGGACAAGAACGGCGAATCCGACGAAGAGCTGCTTGAGCGCTATGCTCAGGGCGATGCCGGTGCGTTCGAGGTGTTTTTTCTGCGTCACAAAAGCAGGGTGTATCACTATGCACTGCGAAAAGTTCACCATTCCGAATCGGCCGCCGACATTGTCCAGGACGTGTTCGTTAAGTTGCATGCGCGGATACACCAATATCGAAAGGGCGAACGGGCGCTCAGTTGGTTTTTCGCCATCGTCCACAACGCGTGTCTTGATGAGATCAGGAAATTCGCCGTGCAGAAAAGATCACTGCAGGGGGCAGAAGCTGCGCAGCTGACTGATGCGCAGCTGCAAGAAAATCTGTCTGAATGGCAAGATAAAGCCGACGACTTGCGACAGAGCCTTGAGCAGCTCAGTGACGACCAGCGGATCGTCGTGGAAAAACGAGTCATCGGAGAAAAAAGCTTTCGGCAGATCTCAGATGAAACCGGAAAAAATGAGGCCGCCCTGCGCAAGGTTTATAGCAGGGCGGTCGAGAGACTCAGGCTTTGGTTCGTCTCTCGTGACGAAGGGGAGGGCGGCAAATGAAGCATACAGACGAATTGAAGGAATTTGAGGGTGCTGCCGGCGATATTCCCGCCGAAGTCGGTGAGCGTATGCAAAAGACGGAATCGAGAATTTCTGCAGAGCTGAATCGCTCGCGGAAACGTTTTTTCTTGTCATTCGCGCTGCTGTCGGTGTTGGGTTATTTCTGTTCGCTTTCTGTTTGTTCACAATATTCATTTGGCCTGACCGGCTTTTCACAAAGCGTTGCGGCTGTGTTGCATAAATTACCAGATCCGCTTTGTCCGATTGTCTGTGGAATTGTCTTTTCCATTGTACCGGTGATTTTCTTGTTCGTGTTTTTGGATCGGTTTCAGCGCAGGCGGCTGATTGTCCGCTATTGGTGGCTTCCAGTTTTATCCACGCTGGCAAGTTGTCTGTTGATGTATTACTTGCCGCAGAATTTGCAGCATGAAGGTATGCATCACGGACAAGTCGGTGTGCGCGGTGCTCTTGGCGATATCGGCTGGCTGATTTGGTGGACACTTTCGGCTGTTGCGATTCCGTTCCTGTTTGCTCGGGCGGCAAAGGCAAAGATTGTCAATTCCGAAGGCTCTCGCGCAGAGCAGAACTGATTTTTTCGACTGCATTTTTGGTCCATTCGCCAGCAAGAAAAATGTGCGATTTGTTATTCAATTTCCAGCGTTCATAGATTGAAAGGCACGCTCAGTATTGTTAATTTAGACTTGCCCCTCCGAGATCATCACGACTGAACAGTGAGAATTTTTCAAGCGTGAGACTCAATCGTTGGCAGCTGATCTGCCACTCATCAGAGCCTATTCGAATTGAAAGATGTTGTGGTTCTGATTTGGATTGCTGCGATTTGCACTCTTTCTTCTCTTTGCATCTGTTGAAGGCGCATTTTCAGAGAGTGGATATCCAAATGGGAATCCCTGCTGATGTGCTTTGTCCGTCACTCGTGCAGAAACGGAAGCCATAACGTTGGTTCGAGCTTAGGCCGATATACTTGAAGCTGGTTGAACCTTGAGTGAGTGCAACACAGTCAGGCAACTGCTCTGCGCGGACGAAAATTAGAATCGATTGCCGAACAGAATGAATTCCTCATGCGCCGAGAGTAACGCAGGGCTGCTCCTCGTATCCATAGTTCTGCACAACGTCAGGTCTTTTCTAATCGCGTCTTCCCGAGCAGTGTCAAGCAACACCAAGGAATTGACGCTTGGTGTTTTTAAGCTGTTCAAAAACTTGTAATTTTTGTGTTGAAAAGAATACCAATATCCTGATTCTAGGACGCCCGTATGCGCAGTTTTTTTATTAAAAAAGTATTTTCTCGGAATTGGGTTCGCTACGTAAATATCTCTGCAACACTCATTTTGAGTCTCTGGTTGAATATTGCGTGTGGTAATCGCCAAATCCCCAGTTTGACGGATTTTAATTTTGCAGGAGCGAAATCACTCAAAAAACGCCCCGATGGCGGAACCTGGATTCTGCGTTGGGATGCAGTTCCGATTCCGGGAGTAGAGTACGAGATTTTTCAGCGAGAAGGTCCGCCAGCGGGTTCTACTGTTGTCGGTGAACAGAAACCTTACAATTTCGAATTACGCGGAGCTGTTATTAAAGAAGACTACTTTGTCAGCGAAAGTCTTCTTTTTAAGGGCAATACCTGTTTCGTGGTGCGGTTAAAATACCTTGGATATATCGACAAAAAT
>JBEDKY010000438.1:0-8727 GCA_041171905.1 Pseudomonadota bacterium | reverse complement strand
TCCTGTGGGCGTTTGGAGTGATCGATTCTCAGGTTTTGGAAAATCCATTTCGCAAAGCAAAGCGCCGCTTTGTTTCATTTGTTCCATAAAGGAGGAAACGATTTATGACGACGAATGTATTGCACTGGCTTTGGATGCGCCGAAAAGAACGGCAGGAGATCGAAACCAGACCGGATGATCTGTTTTCTCAGATTCGTGCTTTGCCACCCTTTGAAAGCCAAATTGCCATTGTCAGTTCTCAGCGAAACAAATGGAAACTGTTGGCCCTTGTGGCCCTGATATTTGCTGCAGCAAGTATTGTGACCTCAGCTGTTCTTCTTCAGCATAAACTTTTTCAAAAGATGAACAGTGAATATATTGTTGTTCCAGGTGCGGCAGAGTTCTTGCGAGTTCGGCCCAATCTCATACCAGACGCTGTCGTTAAAGACTTTGCTCATTTTGTTGCGACATACGCGGGGAATTTCACCTACCGCAATGCAAAGGAACACTTCGAGACCGTTGCCGAACGCATGGTGCCTGATCTCAAGGGGCGTTTTCTGCGCGACGCGGAAACTAAGTTTTCTGAGTGGCAGAAGCGGCGTGTCGATCAGGTGTTTGCTTTTGAGCCTGTTGAAATTCAGGTTGCGAGCGACAAGTTCGGTGCAAAGTATGTGCTGGTTGCGCGTGGAACGCGTTCGCAATACGCGGACGGAACTCTTCTGCAAGAAACCGATGAAAATCTTTATCTCGAATTGCGTCCACGCCTGAGACTTAATCCGGGCAGTCGTTCTGATGAATCTCTTCTTCTGATTGAGCGTTTGGAGTGGGTCTCTCGCACTCAAGCGGACGCGCTGCTCGCTTCATATTCAAAAAATGACTCAGAAAGGAAACAATAAATGAATCGCCATAAGTTTTTTAATCCGCGTCGTTCGATCTTCGGAGCGATATTCGCGCTGGTATTTCCGCTCACCGTGGTCTCAGTACAAACACAAGCAGGAGTCGTTATCATTCCGCCAGGAGAGGATGTGAAAATTCCGGTAGCAAGCAAGACAGGCAGTCTTTTGCAACTTCCAACTTCTGTTAAAGCAGTCACACCCTCGCAGTATTTTGAAATTGCAGATGTCGCGTCTGAAGTGGATTCAGCCACCGGTGCAAAGGTCGACGTGAGGCTCTTTCAGGTGCGTCAGCTTTCAGGTGCTCAGCCTGAGGTTGTTTCTTTTGTGCTGGGTGATGGAAGAACAGTCAAAGTTCAACTGATGCCATCAGACAGTGCTGACAAACATTATGATCTCGTTTTTCCAACAGATTCGAAGAAACTAAAAAATCCGAAATTTTTGCAAGCGGAAATTTCTTTAATGAACGCTCTCGTTCGAGATGAGAGCGGGTTGTTTGCAAGGCAGTCGGTTGATTCGTCGGTTTCAGTCTCGGGGCTCGATAAGGCTTCTGCGACACTCAAGCGTATTTTCGCTGGCAATGGGCTTACAGGGTATGTGTTTGAGGTTCGCAATAAATCATCGTCTGTAATGCAGATGGATGCGAGTCAACTTGGTTTTGGGAATGCACTGTCAAGCGGAGACCGCGTTGCGCTCGTGCATGTTGAAAAAAATAGTATCGAGCCGTGTGGTCTTTTAACGTCTCCAGAATGCAAGACGCAGATCTTTGTCGTCGCACGTAGTGAGATTCCGGGTGCGAAAAAAATGAGTTCCATTGAGTTTGGCGTCCAACAAAAGCCACCGTTTGTCCGGCAGACCTCCGAGCAGGACGGGGGTGCACGATGAAGAGGATCTCATATTTCGCTGTCTCTCTGCTACTCATAACCGCAGGCTCAACTTCTTTTCATGCTCATGCAAATGAAATTATGCCGACAGTTCCTCGGCGCATCGAAAGGACTCAGCCTGACGACACAGCTCTTCAGATTACTTCTGAGCGTCAGCGGGAGCTCGATGCCGTCGAAAGAGAGATCCGCGAAAAGCGCCGTGCGTTTGAAGCAGGTCAGCCTCCAGCCACTCAAGAGACTGCTCGAACTCAGCCGACCCTACCGAAAGGTTCGGCGTCTCAAACTTCGACCTCGATAAAAGCTCAGGGTGCATCGCAAAGCGCGCGTCGAGGGGTGAACTCAAGGAGCTCGCTCCGCCGTCGTCAGAGCGCCCCAAAACAAGCCTTTTCTCAAGGCGGGGCCTTCTCGCGGTCTTTGGGACCAGTGGGTGGAGGTTTTCGGGCCGGAATGGGCTCTCCGCTGCAGGTCTTCACTGTATCGAAGAACGCTGAACCGGCTGATGAGTCATACACCGTTTTGCCCACAGGCTCGCACGTCAAAGCACGGGTGGTCTCCGGTGTTGAAGCGAACGCGCGCGAGCCCTACCCCGTTTTGTTGCAACTCGATTATGCCTTCACAGGTCCTAACAAAACACGAATTGACCTTTCTCAATGTTTCATGATCGCAAAGGCGCGCGCAAACATGTCTACCGAGCGCGTGATGATGGAAACCGAAAGTCTCTCTTGCGTGCGCGAAGATGGTGAACACTTCAAACGCGATGCAAAAGGTTTTGTTGCAGGGAGCGATAATACTTTTGGAGCAACCGGAACCTACATTTCAAAACAGGGACAGGTTCTTCTTTCAGCAGTGTTGGCAAGCATCGCTAAAAATGCCGGTCAGGCCATTGCAGATGCACAGAAAACAACCTCGATTCTGGGCTCCGACAAAGCTGCAACTGCCGCAAATATTACCGGCGATAAAGTGGCATTTGTTGGCGGAAGTGCGCTTGTCGACGGCGCTTCACTGGTTGCTCAATGGTACCTCGAACAGGCCAAAGAACTTTTACCCTCCATCGGTGTCGGATCAGGCCAAGACGTCTTCGTTGTGATGCTCGACACAATAAAAATTCCACAATTAAGTTCTCAGGAGTGAGCTCATGAAAAATCAAATAATTTCAATTCTTCTTTCGCTCACTGGTCTTGCTGGCTGCGTGTCTCGTGCACCAACAGAGTGTGAGCTGGATAAGCGTTCTGGTCTTTATCCGTCGAGTTTCTGCGGCACTGCTGCTCTCACTACGTCGTTGGACTCTCAACCAAAACCTTCGGCAGCTCCACTGTCGCAGGTAGGTCAGATTCCCGTGCGCTCACAACCAATTGTGAAGAAGATCTGGGTGAGCCCGCAGATTATTGAAGGTGGCCATTGGATGGATGGAACTTGGCTCTACCTCGAGGTTGAGCCTTCGCAGTGGATGGGCTCGGTACCACGTTCAGAGATGGCAAAGTCGCAAAAAGTAGAACCCGTCGTTGCAAATAAGGCTTCAAATGCTCAGCAAAATCCTTCGCGTGAGCAAAAGGTTGCGCGCGCAGGAGGTCAGAAATGATATTTCCATCTGCAATATCCACTCAAAAAATACTGCACAAAGCAAAGAGATTGATCGAAGACGCGCGTCCGCTTCGACCGCCGCAACTTCTTTTTGCTCAGGGAGAGTCGATTGAAAAGTTTTTGCTGCCTGAAGATTCGTTCGAATGGCCTTTTATGGGGATTGAAGAATATTTCACGATCTTTCTGATGAAAGACGGAGCTCTGGGCGTTGGCCTGTGGCTCACACCCATCGCAAGCGAAATGCTCACTGAAGCTGAGTTGAGCTCTCGCCTTGAGAGTCTTGCCGACATGTTTGCAAAGATAAAAAATCCTGATGTGTCGATGCAGATCATCTTTGATGCTGAACCAGATACGCAATCCTACTGCCACGAACAACAGACAGAGAAAAAGAACTTCGCAACGACAATTGCAAAAAAGAGATTTGAGTTTCTTTCGGAATTCGCACGTCATCCAAAGAATGGACTTCGCATGATGAAACGCAGGATTTTGCTCACCCTGAGGGTTTCTGGGGAGCATCCGGCGCGTTCCATGAAGGGATTTTCTGATTCCGAGCAAGCGGCTGCAGAGAAGAGTTTTCAATCTAGAATATCGGCATTGCGCGATACCCTCACTCACGTCAAAGCAGGTGTTCTCGGGGCCCACTTTCAACTCAAAATCCTGAACAGAGACGAGTGCTTGTGGTTCTTTAGAGATTCTCTGCATTCCTTTGAAATGCGATCTTCTTCTCAGCCGCGACACATCACTCAAAGCAAGAGCAACAGCAGCTTGTCTAAGCAGATGCTTTACCACAGCGTTCACATGACGCCCTCGGGCCTGGGGCTTGGCGAAGGCCTGTCAGCAGACTCGTGGCAGTGTGCGAGCCTTCTCGATCTACCAGAATCAACCGTTTCTGGACTCATGGCAAAACTACTTTCGATAAAGCATACACACCGTATTGTGGTCAACATCCGTCCCGTTGTGAAATCCTCGGATCTCGATTCCAAACGTTATTTGCTCAAGAACGCTGATGATGCATTCGGAGTCAGACAATTTGAAGACATCACCGCCACACAAGCAAGACTCAATCGGGAAGAGTCCTTGCTTGCATTTTCTTTGCACGTCCTTCTGCGCAATGAAAAGGTAGCCGTTGAACAACTTGAAGAGCATGGACTCATGCGCTCGGTTCTCTCGGATATTTCGCCGCTTCTGAACTGCGCCTTTATTGAGGAAAATCTCTGCGCACCACTGGTCTTTGCAGCCTCTCTTCCTTTTCAGAACTCGAAAGAAATTGTCTCTTTGGTGGGGCGAGAAACCCGATTGCTGTCTCGTAATTTGGTGTCTCTCTTGCCTCTTTACGGCGGATTTCAGGGTTCACGTCTGCCGATGGTTCAGATGATTTCTCGAGCAGGCGATCGCATTCATTTGAATCCGCGCGATTCCAATGGAGCATCGCATTTGGCTGTCTTGGGTGGTTCGGGTGCGGGTAAGTCTTTCTCGATTGCCAACATGGTTACATCATTTATGGGACAGTATCCCAAGGGGCGCGTCTTCATTATCGACAAGAAGACTTCCTATGCAGCATTGGCTTGGCTTGCAGCCGAAGAAGGCGGATCGTCCTACTTTAATCCCCCAAAGAACTTTCCAAACATTTTTTCGGGCCTCATGACGAGCGATATGGTCATCGATGAGGACAGGCTCCCGTCGGTTGTGCATTTGCTTTTGACGGCGGTATCGCTGCTTTCACCAAAAATAGATCTCGAGGCCACTCACAGACGCGTTTTGTCGGACGCGCTGCGGATGACCATCGAAGAAAAGCTCCGTCAGGCGCAGACGTGCTTTGATCCCGTGACGGGAACAGTCGTTGCCGCAGAACGAGGGCGATTGAGCCTTCCTCGCTTGTCTGAAGTTGTAAACAATCTCTCTGCTGCGTGCGATGCACTCCAGTTTTCTTCGAAGATAGCAGACCTGTTGACCGAAGGATTTTCTCCCTTTGTTGGATGCGGACCTTATGCAAAATTTTTCGATGTTTCAGCGTCGGAAGACGTTTCTCAATCTGTTCCGCTACTGACTCTTTGTGATTTGGATGGAGTTTCGGGAGATCCCGTCCTTTTGGTTCTGACCGTGCAGGCCATCATTTTAGAAATTCTTCGTCTGGTGAAACCTGCCAGCGATGGCGCACCAAATCCTCCATCACTGCTGATTATTGAAGAGGTTGGTGTCCTTGCCAGTGAGTCACCTGCACTTGTCTCGTTCATTCGAGATGCTTGGAAAACGATGCGAAAATTCGGAGTGACGTGCGTTGGTGTCACCAACGAAGTGAGTGACTATAGGGATAAAGCGGGTCCTAAAGAAATCTGGAATGTTTCTCCCAATAAACTCATTCTCACGCAAAACGCATCGGCGATTGCAGAGATGGAATCGCGTCTTGCCGAAGGTAAGAATGGACTTGTTCCAAGTCTTTATGTTTGTGAGATTCTTCGCAGCCTCAAAATGCAAAAGGGCGAATATGCCGAAGCGTTTTGGATGGGCGAAAGCGCACAGGGAACTTACGTCTATGTTCCCACAGGCTTTGACTATTGGTGCGCAGCGTCTGATCCCATTGAATTATCGACTCTCAAGAACCTTTCGTCATTGGTTCATGAAAGAGAGCCCGAGTGTCTAAATCCAACATTCAAGGCGATCTGTTTGCTTGCTGAGTCTTTTCCAAGGGGTGTCCGCGAAAAGGGAGAGCTCCGCGCACTCCATTCCTCTGAAAGAGAAGCACTCATCAAAAAAATTCATTCAAATGAGGTGCAGTAATGAAGATGAGACTGCGACTTCAAAGTTTTCTTGGGCTTGCAGTGCTGTGCTCTCAAACCGCTTTTGCACAGAAAGAATATCGTTTCAAAAACGAATTCTCGACAGGTGCAGAAGCCGAACGGCAATTTGGACTTCCGCCCAGGCATTTCCGTAATGACCCAAAAATTGATGCGGGAGGATTTCAGTTTGAAGTCGGAAGCAAATTAGAGTGCGGCAAAATAGACGTGACAGCAAATATCAAAGGGCAATTCAAAGAGCTTCAAGATCAGCTCTATGGCCTGATTCCACAGAATGCATCTGAGGCGAAGGACCTTTTGGCCAAGTCTGCTTTCACAACAATCTGCTACGCCTACCCGACCATTTGCGCGCAACTCCGGCACGATTGGTTGTCGATTCAGGGCAAGCTGAATCTCCGCGCACAGGCTTGCGCGGCCGTCGATAAATTCATTGATAATCAAGCCAATAAAGGTGCCAATCAGCTCAAAGCCGAGGCCATCGCGCGGTGTGTCAATGAGGAAGCCGGAAGTTCAGGCGATGTGGCTTCGGCTCTGCAGAAGTGTCAGGGGAAAAGTGGTCTTGCGATGCGTGATTTTCAAACGGGAGTCATGCGCGGATTTGGGTACGAGAAGCAAAAGGTCCTCAAGTCCATTCTCTCGTTCGCGAAAGACACCACCTCCTATGACTTCTTGGCTTCCTTTCTGGGTGAGATTCAAGTCGGCACAGATGGCGGCTGGGTCCCGCTTTTTGATCGTGGTCTGCTGCGTCCGGCAGATGTGGCCGATGCTTTTTTAACAAAAGGCCAATCACTCGTCTGCGCTCAGATAGAATCAATTCTTGCGGGTCGCTTTCGGGGCTCAGGTGTTTACGAGTCGGAAGTGGCAGCCGTTGTAAAAAAGAAACTCAATGCCCAAACAGCGGCCGACCTTTCGGATCTCTCAAACGTCGATCGGCAAATTGCATGTCTCGCACTTGGGCGTGCGGTGGGCAAAGAGGCTGCCCTGCAAGCATCATCACGCTACGAATCCGCCGTTTCCACGGGGCTCCTCAATACGGCAATACCAGAACCCTTGCGCGCTGAGTATCGTGACAGGTCGCTCAGCGCATTTCCGGCGTTGCGGCAGGCACTCGAGGGTGAAGAGATTCCGAGTGTGGAACGCGTCCGCACCGAGCTTTCAGATTTTGCGAAACTCCAACGCACCAAAACAAAAATCCTTGCGAGCGAAACTAACCGAGCTCGCTTGAACAACTCACTCGGCGACGGCCGCAGCGCATCCGATTGCGCTGACAGCCTGAGCTGCGATTGAGGAAGAAAGGACTTTTTATGTCTTCGCTATTTACTGAGACTCCGATTGAAGCCGCATTGTGGACGTTCTCCGTGTCACTGCAGGAAAAACTCGCAGAAAGTCTCTTTCAGACTTCGCTCTTTAAAGGCGTCGTCGCCCTGTACATGGGTTTTGTGGTTGCAAAAGCGTTGGCGCGCATGGGCTCAGGGCAATCAGATGGAGTTTGGATTTCGGTTGCAGGAAAGTTGACCTGTTGTCTCGTTGGATTGACCCTTTTGGGAACCAATGCGTCTGAACAGTTTCGTCCTCAGTCGGAGTCGGGACAACCCTGGGCACAGAAGACGGCTGTTCAAGGTGGAGGACGCTATTCTGGTCTTAAAAACGACGCTCAGGGTCTTAAATTCTACCGGTTGATTGCTGAAGGCATGAACGGCCTTTCAGCGCGCGTTTCAAAGGCTGTCGCTGGTGTTTTTGGAGACTCGGGACACTCAAAGTCGCCCAAACTTTTGCTCAGAACATTGCATGAAACCGCGCGACACACGATTGATGACCCCGAGATTCTTTCGACCATTGATTCCCTTTACGAGACTTGTGCAAAGGCCAGCACAGCTTCGAGTCAAATAGCCTTCGCCTCGCTTTCAAATCAGTTTGACCTCTCCAAAGACAACTGCGCCGGATTGCACGCGCTGCTTCGAACGCAGCTCGAGTCTTGGGCTCGGGCGCGCATCTCCACCCCCGGATCGAAGCTAGTCACTTTGGCTGAGGCGGCGCGCAACAATGGGGTGATGCGGGCTTTAGGTTTTGATGACAGCGAGTCGCTCAAAAACAAGGTGATTGCCTCCGGTGTTTCAGACTATCTGAAGTCTCGCTCGGGGCTGTCTTATAACAATGTTTCCGAGGCAGCGCTTTTGGAAAATCCCGAAGATGCCCCGATGCTCGGCACCAGCACGTGGGTGGGTTTGTCGCGGATGGCGTCCCTCGGCGGACTGATGAATCTCACCATCCGACCATTCACGGGAACCGACTACGAGGCTGCTGACAGCCGCAATGACATAGCCGCCCTCTATACCAAGGTCAGTGTTTTTCTCCCTGCCATTCGTGGCTTTGCAAAAGGCATCCTGGCGTTGATGTTCCTTGTTGCGGCAGGGCGCATGGCCTTTGGATCCACGAGTCTGATGGTCTCGTGGGGATGGTGCCTTTTGCTCGTCACTGCTTACGAGCCTCTGTCCACGTTTCTTTATCAAGCCACTGTCACACTCACCCAGTCACCTGAAACTGTTTCAGCCATGAGTGCCTTGAAGCGTGATCCTCTGGTGCTTGTCGGGGCAC
>JBEDKY010000437.1:0-3381 GCA_041171905.1 Pseudomonadota bacterium | reverse complement strand
CATCAATCCGAGTGCTCAACCACGCGACTCCCGCCGTCAGATTGAAGCCAGCACCCATGCTGCGGCACGTTACCTTAATTCGCTGCTTGGCATGTTTGGCAACCGTCGTTACCTTTTGGCTTTGGCTGCCTACAACGCAGGACAAAACAGAATCAAACGTCAGGAAATCGCACAGAGCATCAAGACGTCAAAAAAGGTCGATTTTTGGCACCTAAAAGAAACGCTGCCCAAGGAAACCCTGGATTATGTCCCCAAGGTTCTGGCAGCGATCATCATCGGAAGAAATCCCGAAAACTGGTGAGTCCGCGCGCGTTATCCGCAACGGAACTCACCGTTTCCTGATTTATCAGTCTGCTGGAAACAGCATGTCCTGATACGACGGGAATGGCCATTTTGAAGCAGGCACGATGGCTTCAATCTGGTCGGCAGTTGCACGCAACTCTTCGAGCTTAGGCAACAGCTGATCTGCAATCGCTTTAGCAGTCTTTGGCAGATGATGGTGATCCAGCGCATCACCTGCAGTCACGCGCTCGTAACCTGCGCGCAGGGCAGAAAGCGAAGTCTCAAAACGCACAGCAAGCTGTCCCAGTTCGCCAGCCAATTTTTGCGCGGGAGTGGAGATGTGCAGACGGGCAGATGCCTCACCGAGCGAGATAAGTTCACCAAGGTAACCGAGCGTCGCTGGAAGAATTCCAGTTTGTGCCATTTCGATACCGACGTTGATCTCAATGAGACGTTGCTTGATGTAGCGCTCCCATTGGATGGCAGCGCGGCTTTCAAGGTCGGTGCCAGTCAGAACGCCTGTCTCGACGAGGAAGGCAGTCTTCTGCGTGTCGGTCCACACAACCAGTGCACTCGGAGTGTCGGGCAAATTACCAAGACCGCGGCGGGCAGCCTCATCGCGCCATTCCTGTGAATATCCGTTGCCCTCAAAACGAATTTTGCGGGTGTCGCGAATCACTTCACGAAGAATTTCAAAGACAGCTTCAGGCGAAACGCTTCCGCCCTTCGCGCGCGCTGCCAGCTTCGCATTCACTTTGACGAGACCAGAAGTAACAGCGGCATTGAGAATTGCCGTCGGGAAGCTGATCGATGCGCTCGAACCAACTGCGCGGAATTCAAACTTGTTGCCCGTAAAGGCGAAAGGTGAAGTGCGGTTGCGGTCGGTGTTGTCGGGTGCAACAAGCTGGAGGTGATTGACACCCAAGTCGAGCAGCGCCTTCTCGGCCGAAACGTTTTCACCCTTTCCGGCTTCGATTGCATTGAGAATCTTGTCGAGAGTGTCACCGAGGAAACAGCTGATGATCGCCGGTGGCGCTTCGTTTGCGCCAAGACGGTGATCGTTTCCTGTGGAGGCAACCGACGCACGCAGGACGTCTGCGTGATCGTAGATCCCCTGCATAGTAGCACAGAGGAAAGTCAAAAAGACGAGATTCTGGTGCGGAGAGGTGCCGGGTTCCAACAGGTTGCGGCCGGTGGAATCAGACATCGACCAGTTGACGTGTTTGCCGCTTCCGTTCACGCCTGCAAAGGGCTTCTCGTGCAACAAAACCGAGAAATTGTGGCGAGCGCCGACGGTGCGCAAAACCTTCATCAACAGCTGGTTGTGGTCGGCTGCGATGTTTGAACCTTCAAAAATCGGTGCGACTTCGAACTGCCCGGGCGCAACTTCATTGTGGCGGGTCTTGATTGGAACGCCGACTTTGTAGAGTTCGACTTCCAATTCGTTGATGAACGCATGGACGCGTGTCGGGATGTGACCGAAGTAATGATCTTCGAGTTCCTGACCTTTGGCGGGACGCTTGCCGAAAACGGTACGGCCTGAAAGACGCAGGTCCGGACGCGCCATCGCCTGATCGCGCGCAACGAGGAAAAACTCCTGCTCAGCACCAACCGTTGTGATGACATTGGTGACGTTCTTTTCACCCAGCAGGTGAAGCGTCTTAACTGCCTCTTTGTTGAGAGTGTCGTTGGAACGCAGCAGCGGAGTTTTGAAGTCGAGCGCATCGCCGTGATAACTGATGAAGACCGAGGGAATATACAGAGTGCGGCCGTTTTCAGTTTCCATCATGAACATCGGGCTGCTCGGGTCCCAGCTGGTATAACCGCGCGCCTCAAACGTTGAACGCATACCGCCCGAAGGAAAACTCGACGCATCGGGCTCGCTCTGCAGCAGTTCTTTGCCAGTGAAACGCTCGATGGGGTGACCGTTCTTGTCGAGCCAAAGGAACGCGTCATGTTTTTCTGCCGTAGTGCCTGTCTGCGGCTGGAACCAGTGACAATAGTGAGTGGCTCCTTTTTCGATAGCCCACTCGCGCGCGGCAGATGCGATTCGCTCTGCAAGTGTGGCATCAATTTTGCCGCCCAGCTTCATCACCTTGCCGATCGTATCGAGGTCGTGCGAGCTCAGCTTCTTCGCCATCGCACGCAGGTCAAAAACGTTGGAGCCGTAAAAATCTGCAACGCGGGCCAATGTTCCGTCCACATTGCGTGGACGTTCGATTGTACGCACACCGGAAACGTGAGCAGTCGTCTTACCAGTCGCCATAACACACCCTCATAGTGAAAAATCACGTGAAAGACACAACGCAAATTTGCAATAGAACTCTCTGCGCCTGCATACCATAGCGGATGGGGCTGACAAGCAATGTTCAAAAATGAAACCTGAAATGATTGAACTTTCCGCCCGATGGCGGGTTAATCTTGGGAACCGCCGCGCGCCCAGCGCACTGAACGGAAGAAAAAATTATGTTCAGGCGACACAATCGCATTCAAAAGACCAAAAGCGAGCGGCCATTGCAGGAGCTCGCCGAGTGCGATTTTGAAGCCCCGTCCGAGCGCAGAACGTGATGTTGCAATCTGCACATTTGCTATGGCGCGACCAATCGACGCCGAAAAAAACACGCCAGCAAGAGCCTGAATAAAGAAGAACAGCAGCGAAGCAACTGCCAGCGTCTGCATCATCAGAACAACCCAGCCGAATGAACCGACCTGCAGAGCCTGATTCGCAGAATACTTTATGAGCGTGGGAAACTTGTGCGCGAGCAAACCCATGAACGGTACGCTTGCTGAGATCGTGAATCCTACCACAAGACATGCCAGCACGAGCAGCGTATCAAAAAACCAAGCGAGCAGGCTCTGCATAATGCTTGGAGGACGCAACCTGCGTGGCGCCGTAATGAAGGATTTAATGGAAGGCACACCCGCTGAATGCGCCATCGCCTGCTGGGCAATCATTCGTCCCGACGAGTCCGGCTGAGAGGCGGCTTTGCGGCGGACCTGCTCGTTCATAGCCTGCCATTTGCCTGCGAACTTCTCTGGAACATCATGTTCCTGCACGAATGGAATCGATTCCACTTCACGCACAACAGTCTTTTCTTC
>JBEDKY010000436.1:0-11495 GCA_041171905.1 Pseudomonadota bacterium | reverse complement strand
CTCTTATAAAGCGTGAATCCGCCTGTTGACAGGGAGTCATACGTGAGCGCTTTAAAAGAACTGGTCAAACGCCAACCGAAGATCGCCCCCATCGTCAGCACTCTGGTGTGTGTCGGAATTGGCTGGGAAAGAGCCCATTCGTTTGCCTCAGCCCAACAATCGGGTCTTGATGCTTTGCCTGAATCACCGCTCGCACCTGCGCCAGCGCTTGCTCAAGAAACAAACTCCGGCAGCGGTGCACCCGCAGCTGCCGCCGCCAAGAGTGCAGAGAAACTTGATTTGCCAATGCCGCCTCCGCCTGCGGTAGTCAAACAGAAAAGTAAACTGAAGACAGATCTCCTGCAGACCATTCCTCTCGAACAGCGTGCCGTGCAGAAATATGAAAATATCAAAACCAAACAACAGGCGTGCGCGACTCTCGAAGGAAAAATCCTCACATACTACGACTCAGTTGCGGTCGTTCTGAATTGCCAACAACGGCCGGTTGAGGATTTAGACCTGCTCAATGAACTCGTCTTGAAGCAAAAAAAGATCGTGTCGGAAGTTCCGGCACACGTCTACCGGCTGATTCCCTTCGGCGAACCCTGGGCAGCCAACCAAGGCCAATCGTTGACGCAGTCGAAGGTCTGCCGCGAACTGAACGGAAAATACGTCACATCAACCGGCAACGATTATTATTTCATCGAAGCCTGCAAAAAACGGTCTTTCAGCAACTACGTCGAACTTCAGGCGCACAACAAAAGAAATGCCCCTGTGCTGACGGTTCCTCCGGACCAGATCGACAAAATTCCCAACGGTCAGGCACTTGAGGGAAATTACGATCGTGAGGTTGAGGCCCTTTATAAGATTGTCGGTGATTCCACCCTGAGTCCGCTCAGCACCAAAACGGCCGCAAAAAGCCAGTATCTTCTGCCGAGGAGCTTGAAGAACTCCCGCTCATGAAGGGAAAGTCAACAGACGTCAAAACCATCTGCAAAGAGCTAAATCAAAAAGTAGTGTCTTTTTACTCGCAGCTTTTTTTCATCACCCAGTGCCAAAAGCGTCCGGTCAAAGAACTTCCCATCGAAGTGCAGCAACGCTTTGCCGAGCGCGGCGCGAGCATCATCGACGTGTCATCCCGCCAGCTGGATCTCATTCCGACAGGCAAGGAAATGAACGAAGACGAGGCGCTCAACCTAATTAAGTGAGCGCCTCGCATTCCAATATTTTTGCTCTTAATGAATCGATTTTTAGCAGCCGCGATGAACGTCAACGGGTGGTGCTGTCGGTTGTGAGCATGCGCAGAACCACGTAGTCGGGCTGAGAACCCGCAGGCACCGAACCGGTCACGTATGTATCTGATCCGTGTCCCACGGCCAGAAGCTGTTCTTTTGCAATGCCGAATTCATAGCGCAAAAAACGTTCGATGCTCTCGGCGCGCAGGGCTGTTTCCTGTCTGAGTTTTTGTCGGGAACCGGCGCGCCGCGCATGCACCTCAATCAGCAGTTTACCATGCGCATCGGCAAAGTTTCCGGCCAGCAATTTCTTCAAAGACTCCTGACCGCTACGCGACAACTCCAACTGCAAACCCACCGCGCTGGGGTCAAACAGAGAGTCTGCCGGAATGGTGACGCGCGGTGTGACCTTGCGCACCTGCGCGATTTCTTTTTTACGCACAACAACAAGGTCGCCCACCATCGGCATCGGATACAGATTTCCTCCGGAAACCAACTCATCCTGAACACCAGCATCAACTCCGACGGCTTGACCCGCAGCGTGCAAAAGTCCCTCAACGAGGGCTCCATTGCGTGCAATCACTTCGCCGTGACCCAAAGCCACCCAGCGACCAGGCGGCAAACAACGCAGTACGTCGAATTCTGCGCCTGTCTGGAGCTGACGCGGAACAGCGTAATCGTCAGATTCGTCGGCGGCACTCCGCAGCGCCCATGCCACTCTCACCTTGCCTTCATCGCTGCGCTCCACGCGTTGCAAAGCAACAGGTTGGTCGGGCAGGGAGCTCAGGGCGTCTGCGCCGCAACCGGCTGCATTGCTGCGTGCCCATGCGGCAAGACTCATTGAAGACACTGAAATTACGAAAATATTTTTCAAAAACCGGCGATTGACGGATATCAGATTGAGTTTGTCCGAATACCCCATTACCTGCTTGAGTCTGTTTGCAAGCCTCATTATGGCTCCCCTCCGGACGCCTGAAAACAGCGTCCCCTGATGGAGAACCCATCGGCAGCCGCAGTCGCGCGCAGGAGTGCAGTATTTTCAGCGTAAACCGCGAAAATGACAGCTGATGATTCAACCGAACGTGTGAAGGGACACAGCAAAAATGAGACAGGCCGGTTCACTTGTGGAACGCATGAAGCGAGGCGAGGCAGCGCCCGACAAACACTTCAACCCCTACCTCCACGAGGCCCTCGAGTATCAAAACATCCTCTTTACGGGGTCAGATTGGGCAGAAAAAAGCTCACAGGTTTTTAGCGAACCAAACAAGCCTTTGCTCATTGAAGTCGGATGTTACATGGGCAAAAACGTTCTCGAGTTTGCCACCCACAACCCGGAGTGGAACGTTTTGGGCATCGATATTACCTACAAGCGGGTGGTCAAGACGGCGCGCAAAATCAGCACGCTGGGAATCAACAATGCCAAAATCGTGATCAACGATGCCCGTCAGGCGCTCACGGCTCTTCCCGACCATTCACTCGCGGGCGTGTGCGTCTTCTTTCCGGATCCATGGCCAAAGAAAAAGCAACTGAAAAACCGACTTCTGCAGGCTCCCTTTCTTGAACTGCTGAGGCAAAAGCTGCGCCCCGATGATGGCTTTTTCTGGTTCAAAACCGACAGTGCCGACTATTTTGAATGCGTTCAGCAAGCGGCTTCGGAACTCGGCTGGAATGAATCCCAGCCCGACGTTTTGCCGGAAGGGCTTGAGCCACTTCCATACACAACCGTTTTTGAGGCACTCTTCATCAGTAAGAATTTGCCCATCTACCGCAGGGTCTTCACGCCGCCCAAAAAGTCATGAGTGGATGAAATTCATGAGCGGTCGGTGACGGGGCAACACTGGAGATCTCGACATGAACCCCAACACCAACACAGAGACGCTGGCAGATCACGAACAGGACATCACCGGCGCACGCAGGGCCGCGGCACAGGCTGCAATTGCAGCGGGATTTCTTGCGCTCAGCAAACTCATACTGTTCTTCGTCTCGGGCTCAATGATTGTTGCACTGTCGGCATGGGATAGCGCATTGGATGTTTGCGTCAGCGCAGTCAATCAAAAAGTCATTCACTTTGCCCGTCAACAGCCCGACAGCAATCACCCCTATGGTCACGGCAAAGCAGAATCAATGGCGGCCCTTGCGCAGGGAGCACTCATCATCGGTGGTGCACTTTTGATCATCGTCTCGAGCGGACAAAAACTCTGGGACGCCATGCTTCATGAAATGTCGCCGCTTGAAAAGCCATGGCATACTGCGGCATTTTTCCTCGTCGCAGCAACGGCCAGTGTGTTTATCACGCGCAAATTAAAAAAGGCGTCCAAACGCTTCAACAGTCCGGCACTCAACGCAGACTCAGAGCACTACAGAACCGACGTTGTGGCAAACCTCGCGAGTGCTATCTCGATTGCAGTGATTGCCTTGACCGGTGTTCCATGGCTCGACCCGCTGCTGGCTGCTTTGTTCGCCCTGCATATCGGGCATGGCGGATTCAAACTTGTTTCTTCCAGTATTGACGATCTGCTCGACCATGACCTGCCCGATGAGCTCAAGGAAGACGTCTTGAAAATCATTTCTGAGGCGAGCGATTTGGTGATTGACGTACACAACTTTCGCGGCCGGCGCAGCGGCCACAAGTACTACATTGACTTTCACGTCACCCTGCCGGCACACCTCGATTTCCGAACAGTCCACGAAATCACTGAACACATTGAACACGTCATTGAGAAGAAGATCGCAGCGGACGTTGTTGTACACGCGGACCCAGCTGACGAGACGCTCGGCAAACCGCGCACGGCCGCAGGACTGCACAGAACTCTGCATGCTCCAGAAGAAATGGACCCGCAAAGCTGATGGTGCGACTTGCCAAACCACATCCGCTGCTCGACAAACAGCTTCGAAAGGCCGGCTTGCCTTGGAGTTCGGTCTTCAGCACCGAAGAGTGGGCCTCCGCATGGGCACAGCAAACAGCTCCTGAAGAATTGAAAAATGATCTTGAATTTCTCGCAGCATGGCTGGTCAACGGACAGCAGGCTGGCATGCATTTCTTGACAAAAAATAAACAAGCACGTCGCGACGCACGACTCATCTTCCCGCAGGTCTCATCCATTCTGTCGGTCATCATTCCCTACGCGACAGGTCGCTCCACACGCGGAACTGATTCAACAAATACACCAGCAGAATCAGCACCAAATCCAATCGGCACGTCTCTTTATTCAAAGACAGCACGCTACGCACGGGTGCCCGACTACCACAAAGTCATTCGCAAAGAACTGGACTTGGCACTCAGACGCTGGCAAGCCGACGCACTTGATTTGGGGCTCTTGCAGCAAGAGCAGCCATGGCGTGTGGTCACCGACTCTCTGCCGTTTTTGGACAGGGCTCACGCACGTATCGCAAGGCTTGGATTCATCGGCAAAAACACAATGCTGATACGCCCTGGCGTCGGCAGTTACTTTTTTATCGCACACGTTCTTCTCTCAACACCGTTTTCGCTTGCTGCCGATCCGGGCGAGGACAAACCAGTCGGCGCAAATGCCATCGCAGAATTATCATGCGGAGATTGCCGGAAATGCATCGATGCATGTCCGACACAGGCGCTGATTGCTCCGCACCGGCTGGATGCAAACAAATGCCTTTCATATTTAACAATCGAGCACCGCGACATAGTTGAAGAAAAATATCTTAAGAATTTTTCGGATAATTTTTATGGCTGTGACATTTGTCAGGATGCCTGTCCATACAACTACAAAACAGCCGGACTCACGACTCTGCAATCATTTCAGGCTCCGCTGAAATCGCTTCTGCAAGTGACGGTGGAAGACGTCGCGCAGATGACTCAACAGCAATACGAAAGCTGGTTCGGCGGGACGGCCATGACACGGGCGAAGTATTCGGGCCTGGTTCGCAATGCGATCTATTCACTCTATGCTGACCGTTCACCGGTGCTGACAAATATTCTCGAAAAGCGCAAAGAAGATCCGGACCCGCTGATCCGGGCAACCATCCATCAGATCAGCTCGCTCAATAAAGATTAGTCTTGTTCCGTTCTGACAAATATTCGCGCGGCATGCGGCCGACAGTCAACTCGATCTGGTCGGTCTTCTCCCTGCGAAAAACTCTCAGCTGCAGAACCTGACCCGGTCGCACGGAATTCATTAAATTCTGGAATTCACCCACATCCAAAATTCGGCGGCCATTTGCCGCAACCAGAATATCGCCCTGCCTCAAACCGGCCTTATGTGCGGGCGATTCTTCAACAACGTGCTGTATCTTAATTCCAAATGTTTCGGTGGTGACTTTGTCTGGCGATAAATTTGCAAGGTTGACGCCCAACCAGCTCAGCTTGGCCATTCCGGCAGGCCTGCGTAGTGTATCAAGAATCGGTTTGGCGACATCGGTGGGAATGGCAAACGAAATCCCGCGCGCATCCGACAACAGGGCCGTGTTGATCCCAATCACTTCGCCTTTGACATTGAACAGCGGACCACCGGAATTTCCCGGATTGATGGCAGCATCTGTCTGCAAGAAATTATCAAAGGGCCCTTCGCCGATGGTGCGACCTTTGGCCGACAACAGACCAGAGGTTACCGTATGGCCGAAGCCAAACGGGTTTCCGATCGCAAATACTGCTTCTCCGATGCGCGACTTCTGACTGTTTCCAAATTTCAAAACACGCGCCTTCGGCCACGGATTGTCGAGTTTGAGAAGAGCGAGATCAGCTTGCTGATTAAAACCGACCAGCTTTGCAGAGAGTCCCCACTTCTGATTCGCGGGAACGATCTCAATACTCATGGCGGACTTTACGACGTGATAATTTGTCACGACAAAAGATGAATTGTGAAAAAAGAATCCTGAACCGCGCGAACGCGGGAGTTCTTGTTGGAGTACCTCGAGCGGAGCGACGAAAAGCTTGAAAAAAGGATCAAGCGCCTCGGCTGATTTTCCATCGCCAGATACCTCACGGGCAGAATCCTCGCCCTTGCCGCTATGCGGCTTGTCGCGGGTTCTGATGTTCACCACACCGGGCAATACCTTTTCTACCACGTCGGCGATCGACACCAGCTGAAAAGCCTGCGCAGACCGCACGGGTGCGGGCAAAATTACGGCCGATAAGAGAAATATCCGCAACACGCTTGGCAATTTCAAAAACGCCCCCGCATCATCAAGCCCGCAGCCCAAACTGCGTCGAAATCCAAGTTCATCATATTAAAGGCCGCGTGGCCGGAGCGAGACGCATCCTGCCCGTGCCAATCACATGACAAATACAGGCCGAGTCGCTATGGTCAGCGAAACCGTCCTGCGGCGGGCAAAGAGGGGCTTCGTATGAAAAAAATACTTTTATTCTGGAGGTTCAGCATTCTCTTGGGGTGCGTGTGCGCCTGCACCACCGTGCCGTCTCTCCGGCAGGGTGTTCAGCCAGACTCGGTTGCCCTCAATCCGGCAAGAATTGCAGCCTTCCCGACACTCTTAATCCCGCACCCGAGCGAACCAGCTTCACTGGATCCCGCGTCTCTGATGTCGGGTGACGTAGTAGCGTCCGTGGAATCAAAGATTCTCGCCGCGTTCCGCAACCAGCCAGGTGTCAACGGAATTGCCTTTCAAACAGTGCGTAATTCTCTGAAAAGCAATCCGAACCTGTCAGTCGGTATCGAAAACGAAATCCGCAACATGGGTCAACTCGTCAACAGCGGATCGGCAAGGGAAACACTTCTGTTGACGGCCGAATGCCGTGCACGCAAAAATTTTCTCGACTTTTACAAGCACTGCCTTCTCAAGTCACAAAGCTGGGTGATTTTACTGAACCAATTCTCGTTAGCCGTGCAAAATTCCGACTCTGTGCTCATTCCTGTCGTAACGTGTTTGGAAAAAGGCACAACCAAGGGTCAATATCAAATCCGTTTCGCAATCTCGCTGTTACTTATCGACACCAACAGCGGACGCTTAATCTGGGGACGAGACGTAACCGCGCGCATTGATTCCGCCGCGGGAGCAAAACAATTTCCAGATATAAAAGTTGCCTACGACAAGATTTTTACTGAAGATTTTTGGGCAGAATTCCCGGGGCGCCGGGCAAAATCCGAGGATGCGAGATAAGCAACCGGCCACCCCTGCGAGGAACAGACGATGACAGAAAAAAACAAAACAGCTGCCAAGATGCGTGCGGACAAGTTTGTCACGGCATCAAGTTCTGAGGTCGCGCCGCTTTACAGCCACTCAAATTTGAAGCCCTCGGCAGAATATCAGAGCGAGCTTGGCACACCGGGAGAGTATCCGTTCACACGCGGAGTTCACCCGACTATGTACCGAAGCCAGTTCTGGACCATGCGTCAGTATGCGGGATTTGCGACTGCGGAAGAATCAAATGCTCGTTACAGGTATCTTCTCGAACAAGGGCAAACCGGACTCAGCGTCGCCTTCGACCTGCCTACGCAGATTGGCTACGACTCCGATTCCGATCAGGCAACCGGCGAAGTCGGCAAAGTGGGAGTCGCTATCGACACGCTTGCTGACATGGAGATTCTCCTCAAAGGCATTCCGCTCGACAAAATTTCAACGTCGATGACGATCAACGCTTCCGCCAGCGTGCTGCTCGCCATGTATATTGCCGTTGGCGAAAAGCAGGGGGTGTCCGCAAATCAATTGCGCGGCACAATCCAAAACGACATCCTGAAGGAATATATCGCGCGCGGCACCTATATTTTTCCCCCACGTCCGTCGATGCGGCTCATCACCGACATTTTTGCATTCTGTAAGGAAAAAGTTCCGCAGTGGAACACCATTTCGATCAGCGGCTACCACATCCGCGAAGCCGGCAGCACCGCTGCAGAAGAAGTTGGCTTCACGCTTGCCAACGGGATTGCCTACGTTCAGGCGGCCGTCCATGCTGGACTTGATGTTGATGATTTCGCCCCGCGTCTGAGCTTCTTTTTCAACGCTTTCACCGACCTGCTCGAGGAGGTCGGAAAATTCAGAGCCGCGCGCAGACTGTGGGCCAAAATCATGCGCGAAAGATTCAACGCCAAAAATCCCAAGAGCTGGATGCTGCGATTTCATACCCAAACGGCTGGTTCAACACTCACAGCACAGCAACCAGACAACAACATTGTCCGGGTTGCAATTCAGGGACTCGCCGCAGTGCTCGGTGGAACACAGAGCTTGCACACAAACTCACGCGACGAAGCGTTGGCTTTGCCCAGCGAAGAATCTGCACGCATCGCGCTGCGTACTCAGCAGATCATCGCCCACGAGTCTGGAGTGGCAGAAACCGTCGATCCGCTTGCGGGCTCTTACTATGTAGAAGCGACCACCGACCGCATCGAACGCGAGGCGGCAGCGCTCATCGAAAAAATTGATGAGCTGGGCGGCGTGATTCCGGCCATCGAGCAGGGATTTATTCAAGCATCAATTCAGCAGTCCGCGTACGTCTATCAAAAAGACATCGAAGCGGAAAAACGCATCATCGTCGGAGTCAACAAGTTCACCTTGAACGAGCCGCCGCCCAAGGGGTTGCTGAGAATCTCCAAAGCAGTCGAAGAAAACCAGATTGCCAAACTGCGCAAAATAAAGGCAGAGCGTGATAATGTCCGCGTGAACAATTCCCTCGCTGAACTCAAGAAGGCGGCTCAAGCCGATGCCAACCTGATGCCCTTCATCCTCGAGGCCGTGCGCGGCTATGCCAGCGTGGGCGAGATCTGCAACACACTGCGTGAGGTCTTTGGTGAATATAAAGAACACATTATTCTTTGATCTCAGCGCATAATAGCGGGCTCACCGCGAACTTCCGCCAACCCAACCCGCTCCCTAAGCGGCTCACTTGACAGCCCTCCGAAGCCGCTTAGGTTCCCCTCGCCAGACCTCAGGTCAGTCAACGATGAGCCCGTCTCGAGTCTTTTGACGGGTCATTGTGCAATCGCCTGAGTGTTTGATATGGATAGCCCACTTTTAACTAGGAGGTCTCATGAAAGTCCGTCCCCTCGCTGACCGAATTCTTGTGAAGCGCGTTGAGGAAGAAACCAAAACTGCAGGCGGAATCCTGATTCCGGACAACGCCAAGGAAAAACCGATGGAAGCTTCTGTCGTTGCAGTCGGCAACGGCAAAGTTCTCGCCGACGGCAAAGTCCGTCCACTTGAAATCAAAGTCGGTGACCGCGTTCTGTTCAGCAAATACAGCGGAACAGAAATCAAGCTCGACGGCACCGAGCACCTGATCCTCCGCGAAGACGACATTCTCGGAATCATCAACAACTGAGATCATTTTTTAATCGACTGATGTTCTAATGGAGTATTCCCATGACTGCTAAGATGATTAATTTCGGCGAAGACGCGCGCAAAAAAATTCTCACCGGTGTCAACATACTCGCTGATGCCGTGAAGATCACCATGGGCCCTCGCGGTCGCAACGTTGCCATCGACAAATCCTTCGGCTCACCGAACGTCACCAAAGACGGCGTCACGGTCGCGAAGGAAATCGAGCTTGAAGACAAGTTCGAAAACATGGGTGCACAGATGGTCAAGGAAGTTGCTTCAAAGACTTCCGACGTCGCGGGCGACGGCACAACCACTGCAACCGTTCTTGCTCAAGCAATCTACCGTGAAGGCGTGAAGCTGGTTGCAGCCGGACACAATCCGATGGACCTCAAGCGCGGCATCGACAAGGCTGTCACTGAAGTTGTCACTGAGCTCAAAAAACTCAGCAAAACAACAAACAGCCGCACTGAAATTGCTCAGGTCGGAACAATCTCAGCCAACTCCGACACAGCTATCGGCAACATCATCGCCGACGCAATGGAAAAAGTCGGCAAGGAAGGCGTGATTCAAGTCGAAGACGCCAAGGGCATGGAAACCACGCTCGAAGTCGTCGAAGGTATGCAGTTTGACCGCGGTTACCTGTCCAACTACTTCGTCAACGAACCTGAGCGCATGGAAGTCAACTACGAAGACGCATACGTTCTCATGTTCGACAAGAAGCTCTCGAGCCTCAAGGACCTCGTTCCAATTCTTGAAAAAGTCGTCCGCACTGGCAAACCGCTTCTGCTCATCGCTGAAGATGTCGAAGGCGAAGCGCTCGCAGCACTCGTACTCAACCGTCTGCGCGGCAACCTGAAACTCGTTGCAGTCAAGGCTCCCGGCTTCGGTGACCGCCGCAAGGCAATGCTCGAAGACCTCGCCATCCTCACGGGCGGAGCAGTGATCTCTGAAGAGCTCGGCATGAAGCTCGAAACGACGACACTCGAGCAGCTCGGCGTTGCCAAGCGCATCCGCATCGACAAAGACAACACCACAGTCATCGACGGACAAGGCGCCAAAAAAGACATCGAAGCGCGCATCAAACAACTGCGCAAGCAAGTTGAAGACACAACGAGCGACTACGATCGCGAGAAGCTGCAAGAGCGACTTGCCAAGCTCGCAGGCGGTGTTGCTGTCATCCGCGTCGGCGCTGCAACTGAAACTGAAATGAAGGAAAAGAAAGCGCGCGTCGAAGACGCTCTGAATGCGACCCGCGCAGCAGTCGAGGAAGGCATTGTTCCGGGCGGCGGCGTTGCCCTCATCCGCGCACAAAAAGTTCTTCCTGCTCTGCGTGAAAAAGTGACAGGCGACGAGCGCTTCGGTGTGGACATCATCTTCCGCGCTGTAGAGGAGCCTCTCCGCCAGATCACCAACAATGCAGGACAAGAGCCATCTGTTGTTCTGCAAAAGGTGCGCGACAATTCGACCACAACCTTCGGTTTCAACGCCAAGGAAGAGAAGTACGAAGACATGGTCGCCGCAGGCATCATCGACCCAACCAAAGTCACCCGTTCTGCTCTGCAAAACGCGGCCTCTGTAGCGTCTCTGCTGCTGACAACCGAATGCATGATCGCTGAGCGTCCGAAGGACGACAAAGCGGCTCCCGCTCCGGGCGCAGGTGCAGGCTACGGCGGCATGATGTAATTCAGCCGCAAAGTGTCAACGAGGCGCACTTCGCCTCGACTGCGTTACTTTTTACTCGGGCCTCGCAATAGCGAGGCCCTTGTTTTTTGTGTAGTGTTTTTGGTGATCGCAAAATCTGTTGAAAAGCCATGACTCGCGATTGCAGGTCTGGCCGCGCAACCGTCATTTCCGAGGAGTGTCTCAATGAACGTCCATGAGTATCAGGCCAAAGAACTGTTGGCTAAATTCGGCCTGAACATCCCGAAGGGAAAACTCTGCCACACCCCAACCGAAGCTGAATGGGCTGCGCGCTCTTTCGGACCCGACAGCCTGTGCGTCGTCAAGGCACAAATTCACGCCGGCGGACGCGGCAAA